>NZ_QPTY01000020.1:0-52098 GCF_005236045.1 Enterococcus sp. VV15 | reverse complement strand
CTACAGCCAGGTACGTATACCTTGACAGAAACATACACGCCAGAAGGCTATCAAGGACTGAAACAGAGTGTGACAGTGGTGATCCAAGAAGATGGTACAGTCACGATCAATGGTACCGTAGTGGAGGATGTCTTGGTTGATGGTGATGACAATAATCAAATCAGCTTGGATGTCACGAACAAAGCGAAAGTGCCATTACCTGAGACAGGAGGAAGCGGAAGAATCGGTGTTTATCTAGCAGGAGCCATTGCTCTTGGGATTTCAGGTGTTTATCTCTTCATGAGAAATCACGGAAAGGACGTGATGAAATGAAAAAACTAAAATGGCTCATTCTTTGCTTGGTTCCTTTTTGCTTCTTGAGTTTTTCAAAAGAAAGTATTGCACAAAGTGAAGCAGATACAGTGCAGATCATTTTGCATAAATTACTGTTTGAACATGAGAAAATGCCAGATGAGCAATTTAATACAGGTCAAGAACAAACGTTTTTACAAGATTATCGAGGATTAAATGATGTAACTTTTACGGTTTATGATGTGACAGAAAGCTTTTATCAACTCCGTAAAGAAGGAGTCAGTATAGAAGAAGCACAAAATGAAATTGCTAACCAAGGCGCTGCAGCTGGTAGACAGATCGAAGAACAAGTAACGAAAAAAGTGGGTAATGAAGACGGAATCGCTCATTTTTGGCTACCAAAAAAAGATAGCCAGAAACGAGATAGTGTCTATCTATTTACAGAAACAAAAACACCGACAATCGTGCAGGAAAAAGCGGCAAATCTAGTGGTGGTCTTGCCACTCAAAGATAAGGATGACCAGGAATTGTCGACTATCCACTTATATCCTAAAAACGAGCTTCAGGAAAACACTACGTTCTTAGAAAAAAAAGTAGCAGGAAAGAAAAAAAGTTTCTCCATTGGAGAACTTGTCACTTATAGTGTCACAACGCGCATTCCCAATGCTCAGAGTTACCAGTTGAAAGATCGCTCAGATAAAAACTTGATCTTATTGCCACAGACAATAGTGGCTCAGATAGATGGTACGACACTTGTCGAGGGGGCTTCGTTCAAAAAACAAGCTAATGGATTCGATATGACGTTGACTAGTGACCTACTGAAACAATCAGCAGGAAAGCAGTTGACCCTCACTTACCAAATGAGGATCGGTATAGATGCTTCGCCAGACAAGATGTTAGAAAATACACTAACGATGGAGACGGAGAGTCAAAAGCACTATCGTACGGCAGGCGTACGAACGGGTGGAAAACGCTTCTGCAAAGTGGACAGTCAGGATAAGACCCCATTACCCGGAGCAGTTTTTCGAATAAAAAATAGCGAGGGGAAATATCTGCATCAGACGAGCCAAGGAATAGTTTGGCGTACAGATAGAAAAAATGCTTATTTGTTGACGTCGGGACAAGATGGTCATTTTTCTATTCTCGGGCTAAAAGATGGTAGCTATTCGTTAGAAGAAATCAAAGCACCCGCCGGCTATATAAAAAGTAAAAACGAGATTACTTTTATGGTCAAAGAAAATTCTTTCCAAGTTGATGACCAATTAGTGGAACCACTTGAAATTATCAACAAAGAAGAAAATCAATCGTCTATCCTTCCAAAAACCAATGACCAATCTTACATTGGATTAATAATCATTGGGATAGGGCTTGTTGGAATAGGTGTATGGCAATTAAAGAAAAGAGGCGTAAAAAATGAAAAAAACAAGTAAATTGTATTATGCTTATTTGTTGATTTGTTTACTTGTGCCCATTTGCTTTTTAGGAAGTGGAAATCATGCAGTTTCAGCAGATACTGGTTCAGCACAAGTGATCATCCATAAGAAAAAAATGCTTTCAACATCAGGAACATTACAAAATACAGGGAAAGTCATGTCAGAATTTGATCAATACCAAGGGTTATCCATGGTGGAATTCAAGATTTATGATGTAACAAATGAATTCTATCAAAAGAGACAGCAAGGAGCCACTGTCGATGAAGCAAAACAGGCAGTTCAATCTTTGATATCAGGCAATCCAATCGCTCAAGGGACAACAGATAGCGAAGGAAATCTGACATTGAACCTGCCAAAAATGCAAGACGGAAAAGATGCTGTATATGTCATCAAAGAAGAACAAAAAGATGGCATCACGCCAGCTGCTAACATGGTCATAGCTTTTCCGATGTATGAGATGATCAAACAAGAAGATGGTTCGTATGAATACGGAACAGAAGAATTAGACACCATCCATCTTTATCCTAAAAATACGGTCACATCGGAAGGAACGTTGATCGTAAAAAAAATCGGTTCTGCGGAAAAAGAAGCTTTAGATGGTGCAGAATTTATTCTTTCGAAAACAGAAGGAGGAATAGTCAAGTATATCCATAGCGTGAAAGATGGATTATATACGTGGACAACCGATCAGACAGCCGCTAAACATTTTGTGACAGGTCATATGTATGATATCGGCGACAAAGATTTTTCTGAAGAGAAAACTGATAATGGACAGTTAATAGTGAATCATTTAGAAGTGGGCGCTTATGTTTTAGAAGAAGTCAAAGCACCTGATAATGCGACAATCATCGAGGAGCAAAGAAAGACATCATTTGAGATTACCTCAGAAAAGACACAGGTAGAAAAAACAATCACGAATGATACATCGAAAGTGGAAAAAACGACTCCGAAATTAAAAGGTCAAGATGTAACGATCGGCGAGCATGTTCACTATGAGATTTCTGTTAATATCCCACAAGGAATCGCAGATAAAGAAGGAGAAAACAACAAGTATACAAAGTTTCACTTGATTGATACTCATGATCCTGCTTTATCTCTTAGTGAGACACTTGGTTATACGCTTTATGATGGGGACAAAGTAATCGATCCAGTAAACTATACCGTTACATTGCAAGAAAATGGTTTTACTGTTGCTATTGCTCCAGCTTATATTCCGTTATTGACTCCTGGAAATACGTTGAGATTCGTATACTTCATGCATTTGAATGAATTGGCAGACCCAACAAAAGGATACAAGAATCAAGCGAAGGTAGAAAATGGTTACACCGAGGACAAAGCGCCGCCAACTACTGAGATCGTGACAGGCGGAAAACGATTCGTCAAAGTTGATGGAGATGTATCCACAAATCAGCCGTTAGCAGGGGCTCAGTTTGTCGTACGAGATAAAAATGTAGATGCATCAGATTATTTGGTCATCGACTCACAAACAAATGCAGTAAGTTGGACGAGTGAAAAAAATCAAGCAACCGTATTTGTTGCTGGAGAAGATGGAATCATCGATATCACTGGCTTGAAATATGGCACGTATTTTTTAGAAGAAACGCAAGCACCTAAGGATTATGTCTTGTTACATGATCGTATCTCCTTTGGCGTAGACGAATATTCATATCAACGTGCAGGCCAGTTGGTAGAACCTGAAAAAGTACCGAATAAGCACAAAGGGCTTCTTCCTTCTACAGGTGGAAAAGGTATTTACCTTTCCATCACAATCGGTCTAGGATTATCACTTATTGCCGTTGGTTATTTTTTGAAAAAAAAAGCGTAATTCTTGATGAGAATTCTAATTTAGGTGAAAATAAATGAGTAGGATACATCGCTATTTAGATATTTTTATGGTCTTAGTATTTGCCATAGGAATCCTATTTTTGGTCTATCCTTTTATTAGTGATACGATCAATGATTATTTAGATCAACAGATCATTGCAAATTATCAAAAACAAGCTGAACGCAAAAATAAAGAAGTGCTAAAAACGATTCGGGAAAAATATGTAGAAGATAATCAAAAAATTGCAGAAAAAAACAGCTTGTCTGGAGGCGATCCCTTCGATACAGAAGCCACAGAAAAGCAGACAAAAACGTATCTCGAAAAGCATACCGTTGGTGTTTTGACGATTCCCAAAATCCATGTTCGTTTACCGATCTTTGACCAAACAACTTCTTTATTATTAGAAAAAGGAGCCACTTTACTCGAAGGAACTTCTTACCCGGTTGGCGGAGAAAGCACCCATGCGGTGCTTTCTAGCCATCGTGGGTTGCCAAAAGCAAAATTATTTACGGATCTAGATCAGTTAGGGATGAATGATCTATTTTTTATCGATAGTTATGGAAAAAGATTGGTTTATGAGGTGGATAAAATCAAAATCATAGAGCCAACTGAAACCGATGAATTATTGATTGAAGAGGGACAAGATCTGGTCACATTGGTCACCTGTACTCCTTATATGGTCAACAGTCATCGTTTATTGGTACGTGGACATAGAATAGACTATGAAAAAAATAAATCGGAAAAAATAATCAATCAGTTAACGAAACAAAAAAAGCATCAATTTTATCTAGTTATCGTTTTGTTCACATTAGGGATTATTGGAATAGGGAGCGTTCTTATTTTCTACGGTAAACGTTAAGATTTGATATAGTTTTTGAAACTAGGTGTAAAATTTTTGGAAACGGTGTATAATGGAATTACTGAATAGAGGACTGGTTTGATGGGAGGAAATAAAGAAATGGAAATAGAATTTAGTCGTAAGTATCATATCGTGAATGAAGTGCTCAACGCAGTCACTCATGGGATCGCTGCATTGATGAGTCTTGTCTGTTTTGATCTTTTGATGGATCGGGCACATACTACCCTTGATTATGTTGCATTTATCATTTACGGTAGTTCGCTTTTCTTGCTCTTTTTTTCGTCTACACTTTTTCATAGTTTGATTTTTACAAAAGCAAAAAAAGTATTTCAAGTCTTTGATCACTGTTCGATCTACTTATTGATTGCTGGAACCTACACGCCATTTTGCCTGTTGATCGTGCAAGGCCTCTCAGGTGTCTTACTTCTTAGTATCGTCTGGGCAACGGCAGTGATCGGGATCATCTATAAATGTTTGACACTCACAAAAGCTAGTCAAGTATCTAAACTATCCACGATTATTTATAATGTGATGGGATGGGGGATCGTGATCGTTCTCCCTAAATTGTACCAATCGATCAATTTAACTGGATTATTACTTTTAGTAGCTGGTGGATTAGCTTATTCGATCGGTTCCGTTTTTTATAGCATGAAAAGTAAAAAATTCACACATGTCATTTGGCATTTATTCGTTATGTTGGGCGCATCGTTGATGTTTTTAGCGTTATATTTTGGTTAAAAATCTCTTGAATACTCAGTGAAATACCATAAACGGTTGAATGAAAAATGAAGAATAGAATGAAAGAACTCAAAAAAATAATTGAGTTCTTTTTTTTGTATAAAAATGTAAAATCAAATGAGCATATACATTGTTTTCTCTTGATTTTTTCTATAGCTTTGTAAATATACAAAAAAACGAATGATTGATGATTTTTCCTGAAAATATTTCAGAATATACTAGACAATTCAGAAAATTTTGTTTAATATTATTCAAATAAAAATTAAATCTTGATCAAAGTTAATTCCAATTTGATGAGAAAAAAATCATTTTTGAAAAGAGGTAATCTTGCATGTCAGAATTAATGATCGGTGAAATTCCTGTAAGTCAATTAGTGGCAAAATATCAGACCCCCCTTTATGTGTATGATGAGAAAAAATTGGAAGATACAATAAAGGCGTTTAAGCAAGGGTTTCAATCAGATCATTTTAAGACCAAGATATTATATGCGTCAAAGGCATTCCAAACAGTTGAGATGTTAAAACTGATTGAAAAATATGATTTAGGCCTAGATGTAGTCAGCGGCGGTGAAATCTATACGGCATTACGAGCGGAGTTTCCAGTAGAAGAGATTTATTTTCATGGGAATAATAAAACACCAGATGAATTGCGTTTTGCTATAGAAAATGGACTCAATCATTTCATTGCGGATAATGAAATGGAAGTGAAGTTATTAGATACTTTAAGCCAAGAATACAACAAAAAAATCCATGTCATGATCCGGCTAAATGTTGGGATAGAAGCCCACACCCATGAATACATTGTGACTGCCCATATCGATTCAAAATTTGGTATGCTTTATGAAAGTGAAGCTTGCCAAAAGGCATTGAACATCATTCAAGACAGTGAACAGCTTCTCTTGGAAGGGTTCCATGCACATATCGGTTCTCAAATTTTTGAAATGTCTGCATGGTTAGCTGAAATTGATAAACTGGTTAGTTATTTACAGGATTTTGATGACGTCCTTTCATTGAATCTTGGTGGTGGATTTGGCATTCGTTATACAGAAAATGATGCACCATTACCGATCGAAAAATCAGTACAGGAGTTAGTCAGTTATACAGAAGAGGCGCTGAAAAAACAAGGACAAACCATTCAACAACTGATGATCGAGCCAGGAAGAAGTATTGTGGGTGAGGCAGGGACGACGTTATATACTGTTGGATTTATCAAAGAAACACCGCATAAAAAATACTATTTTGTCGATGGCGGGATGACAGACAATATCCGCCCAGCACTTTATCAAGCTGAATATACCTGTGATCTTGCCACAAAGTTGCAATCTGAAAAAAGCGAGAAGGTAACAGTTGCCGGAAAAATGTGTGAATCTGGGGATGTAGTGATCCAAGAAACCTATTTACCTGTGGCAGAACCAGGCGATATTCTAGCTGTTTATGCAACAGGCGCTTATGGTTACTCCATGAGTAGCAATTACAATAGAGCACTTACTCCAGCAGTGGTGTTTGTCAACGACGGTGTATCGAAGATCGTGGTGCGCAGACAATCCTACGCAGATTTGTTAAGGAGTGAAGTGTTATGATGATCTACAAATATAATGGTTGCGGAAATGATTTTATTCTGCTTGATTACGATGGTGTCACTGACTATAGCCAATTAGCTATCCAATTGTGTGGCAAAGAAAATTTCGATACAGATGGATTGATTGCCGTGAAAACTGAACCGCTTGAAATGATTTATTACAATAAAGACGGTAGTCGTGCGCCTATGTGTGGGAATGGTATCCGTTGTTTCTCGCGTTATGTTCGCGACCAAGGAATCATTCAGGCATCACAGTTCGATGTACACACATTAGCGGGGATCATCAAAGTCGAAATTTTAAAT
Organism: Enterococcus sp. VV15; assembly: GCF_005236045.1. Taxonomy (NCBI): domain Bacteria; kingdom Bacillati; phylum Bacillota; class Bacilli; order Lactobacillales; family Enterococcaceae; genus Enterococcus; species Enterococcus sp. VV15. Next base: position 45,071 of record NZ_QPTY01000020.1, on the reverse strand, counting down.
CAGGATCCTTTTTATTGTGAAGCAACGATTGGCAGTCCAGATTATTCAACGGATAAATTAGCGGTGGAACAGGAAGAACCAATCATCGATCAAGAATTGATGATTCACCAAAAAGGTATCAAGATCACCAGTTTATTTATGGGGACGATCCATACTATAGTATTTGTTGAAGATGCACTAGCAGAGTTGACACGTGATGTAGGAGAGCAAATTTGTGATCATCCTTTATTCAAAGAGAAAACGAACGTCAACTTTGTCCAAATTTTGAATAACGAGGAACTGATTGTACGTACCTACGAACGGGGCGTTGGCTGGACACTTGCTTGTGGCACAGGTTGTTGTGCAGCTTATGTAGTAGCAAAAGATCATGGTTATCTTTCTGAGCCCAAGGCGACTGTCCACTTGGAACTAGGCGATTTAATTATTTCAGGAGAGAAGCAGATCAAGATGAAGGGGCCAGCTGTTCGGGAATGGTCAAGAGAATGGGAGGAAAATTAAGTGATAGAAGGATCGATCGTGGCGCTGATTACGCCAATGGATGAACATGGTGAAGTTGATTACGATGGGTTGGAAAGACTAATTACATTTCATCTTTCAGAAAAAACGGATGCTTTACTTGTATTAGGGACAACGGGCGAATCCTCGACACTTTCTTCAGAGGAGGAAGAGGAAATTCTACGGTTCACAGTTGAAAAAGTCAATGGCAAAGTTCCTGTGATCGCAGGAGCCGGAACAAATGCAACAAAAAAAACGATTGAACGTGTGAACCGCTTTGCCGAACTAGGGGCGGATCAAGTCTTAGTGATTACTCCTTACTACAATAAAACAAGTGATGCTGGCTTACTTGCTCATTTTACTGCGATTGCAGATCAATCTCCAGTTCCAATCATCTTATACAATGTGCCTTCCAGAACGGGAATGACGATCCCCATCCAAGTTTTAGAAAGGTTAGCAAAATATCCAAAAATCATTGGGATCAAAGAAGCGTCTGGCGATATTTCATATGTAATGGCTGTCGCCCGACTATTGAACGAAGCCTTTGTACTTTATAGCGGAAATGACGATATGATCTTACCTGTGTTAAGTGTAGGGGGAAGTGGAGTCATCAGTGTGTGGGCAAACGTCCAGCCCAAACAAGTCCATGATCTGGTCAGTGCCTTTAACAATGGAAATATTGAAAAAGCTCAAGCAATCCAATTAGAAGCGTTGCCATTGATCCATGCGTTATTTAGTGAAACGAATCCGATACCTGTAAAAGCAGCAATGGAGATACTCGGATTACCAGCAGGTCCTTTACGCTTGCCGCTTGTTTCTTTGGCAGAAGAAAAAAAGGAACAACTTGCACGATTACTAGAAGTGAAAGGAAGTGAGAAATAATGAAAATCGGGGTCATTGGGGATGGCAAAATGGGAAAAAGAATCCAAGAAGTCGTTCAAACTTACGGAGATGAAGCCGTAACACTTACTTCTTCATTAATTGAAACAGAAGCGTTCGTATTTACTGAAGAACCGGAAATCATGATTGACTTCTCTCATCCAGACAACCTAGAGAAGCTGCTTACCTATAGCCTGCAAAAAAAGCTTCCGTTAGTGATTGGTACAACCGGCTATAGCTCGGAACAGTTTCAAAAAATCCAGCAAGCAGGGCAAGACATTCCTATTTTATATAGTTCGAATTTTTCTTTAGGTGTTTTAGTCATGAACCAGCTAGTCCAACAAGCAACAGCGGCGTTAAAGAACTGGCAGATCGAGTTGATCGAAAAACACCATAGTCAAAAAAAAGATGCTCCCTCTGGTACTGCAAAGACACTGATCGAAAGCATCCAAGAAGTGAGAAAGCTTATCCCAGTCTATAGTTGGGAAAAACAGCCAAGAAATGACGATGAAATCGGCGTCCATAGTATCCGCGTGGGCTCATTACCTGGTGAACATGAAGTATTATTTGCTACGACTGATGAAGTATTGAGTATCAAACATGAGGCTTTTTCAAATCGTATTTTTGCCGATGGAGCGGTAAATGCAGCAATTTGGTTGAAGGATCAACCAGCAGGATGGTATCAATTGAAAGATATGTTAGCGTAAGGGAGTGGATCAGAAAATGGATGCTCAGGAGATTATTCGTTTTATTCAAACTGCAGAGAAAAAAACATCCGTGAAGGTATTTTTAAATGTGACAGAACCAATCACATTTGATCAAGCGAAGGTATTCGGACAAGGAAACAGTCAAATCATATTTGGTGATTATGATGAAATTGCTCCAGTCTTAGAAAAAGAGACAGATAAAATCCTCGAAATCGAGATTGAACAAACTGCCCGAAATAGTGCAGTCCCATTGCTAGATAGTAAAACGATCAATGCTCGTATTGAGCCAGGGGCGATCATTAGAGATCAGGTGACCATTGGTGATCATGCGGTGATCATGATGGGAGCTGTCATAAACATCGGGGCAGAGATTGGCGAAAAGACAATGATCGATATGGGAGCAATACTAGGAGGCCGAGCAATCGTTGGAAAAAACTGTCATATCGGTGCTGGAGCTGTTTTAGCCGGGGTGATCGAACCAGCTTCAGCTCAACCAGTCATTGTGGAAGATGGCGTACTTGTAGGAGCAAATGCGGTGGTCGTCGAAGGTGTTCGAATCGGCAAAAATGCGGTGGTAGCTGCCGGAGCAGTTGTATTAGAAGACGTAGAACCAGATACGGTCGTTGGAGGGACACCCGCTCGTGTATTGAAAATCAAAGACGACAAAACTAGAGAAAATACTGCATTGATCGATGCACTACGTGAGTTATAGAAAGGATGAGAAACATGCGCAAAATAGATACCTGTGTAGTTGGAGCGACTGGTCTAGTCGGTCAAACAATGTTGAAAGTTTTAGAAGAATATGATTTTCCGGTAGGACGTCTCAAGCTGTTAGCTTCGAAACGTTCTGCAGGAAAAGTCTGTGTATTTAAGGGGAAAGAATATACAGTCGAAGAACTGACTAAGACTTCATTTGAAGGGTATGGTTTAGCGCTATTTTCAGCTGGAGCAGGAGTTTCTCAAGTTTTTGGTCCCATTGCACGAGAACAAGGGCTGGTCGTAATAGATAATTCTTCAGCTTGGCGAGAAGACCCAGAGATCCCATTGATCGTACCAGAAGTAAACTTAGAAGATCATCGCTTGAACAAGTTGATTGCTAATCCCAATTGTTCAACGCTCCAATCTGTTCTACCTTTAAAAGCACTACAACAAACGTTTGGTATTACGCGAGTGAACTATTCGACTTATCAAGCAGTGTCAGGTTCTGGTCAAAAGGGGATCGAAGATTTACATCGGACACAAAAAGGAGAAGAACCTCTTCTTTATCCTTATGATATTAGTCAAACTGCTCTGCCAGAAATTGATGTGGCATTAGAAAATGGATATACCAAAGAAGAACAGAAAATGATCAATGAAACCCAAAAAATCCTACACCAACCGGATCTTCCAGTTTCAGCTACCTGTGTGCGGGTGCCTATTGAAACAGGACATGGTGTTTCGATTGCGGTTGAACTAGAAAAGGACTTTACACTTGCTGAAGTTCGCCAATGCCTACAGAATTTTTCGGGCATAAAAGTCATTGATGATTTACCCGCTCACCGTTATCCCACAAGTATTTTAGCGAAAGGAACAGATGAGGTCTATGTGGGGAGAATACGTCAGGATATGGCATCAGAAAATGGCCTTCTTCTTTATACCGTAGCCGATAACATCCGAAAAGGTGCAGCTGCGAATGCTGTTCAGATTGCTAAAGCACTGCTAACGGAAATGACGGAGGGGCAGGAATGAAAGTAGCTAAATTTGGTGGTTCGTCGATGTCCAATGAAGAACAATTTAGAAAAGTAAAATCAATCATTCTATCTGATCCAAAAAGAGAAGTAATCGTGGTTTCTGCTTTAGGGAAGCGAGCGAATGAAGATGACAAAGTAACTGATCTATTGTATTTGATCCATGCGTATCTCCAGCATGATGTGGATTGGACGCCACTTTGGAAACGAATCTGTGATCGTTTTATTCAGGTAAGAGATCTATTGGAGTTGACTTTTCCGATTGAAAAAGAGTTGTCTACGATCCAGACAAGGTTGCAGAATGAAAAAGTTTCTCAAGATTATCTGGTTAGTCGTGGAGAGTATCTGACGGCACAGCTAATGGCAGAATATCTTCATTACACATTTGTGGATGCAAAAGAAGTGATCTTCTTTGATTATGAAGGAGAAATCGACTACGAAAAAACGATTCAGGCAGTTCGTTCATTTTATGAACAGCAAACGACCCTAGTGGTTCCAGGTTTTTATGGGGCAAATCCATTTATAAAAGAAAAACTATTGGGGCGTGGCGGAAGTGATATCACAGGAGCTGTGTTGGCTAAAGCATTGGATGCTGAAAGCTATGAGAATTGGACAGACGTCTCGGGAATCATGATGGCTGATCCGCGAATCATCGATTCTCCGAAAGTCATTGAAGAAATTTCTTTTAGAGAATTAAGAGAAATGGCGTATATGGGAGCAAACGTCTTACATGAAGCAGCTGTTTTTCCAGTTCAGGAAGCAGATATTCCGATCCAAATCAAAAACACTAATAAACCAGAAGCCAAAGGAACAAGGATATCCAACCATGAAGTAGAGAAAGAAAATGGGCTGACAGGGATTGCAGGACGTAAAGATTTTCTTTCGATTACTCTATTCAAGAGACATATGTCAGATGAAATCGGCTTTATCTGGAAGGCGATGAGTATCTTTGCCAACTATGGTATCTCGATTGAGCATATCCCATCTGGAATCGATAATATCGGTGTTGTTGTGTCTGCTGAAGCAATCGCCGATAAATTGTTTTTGATCACAAAAGAACTAAAAGAAAAATTAGGGGTAGAAGAAATCGAAATCATTGATGAGTTGGCTTTGATTTCCATTGTCGGAGGACCGCATAAAGAGTTGATCGGATTATCAGGGAAAGTATTATCGATCTTGAATCAACTGGGTATCCGCACATCGATTTTATCGCAAGGGGCACAGGAATTGAACCTGATCATTGGAGTCGCAAACGATCAGTATGAAACAGTGGTAAAAGGAATTTATGAAGGGATGGTGACTGCTCATGTTAGCGAAACATCGGATAGCATTACATCAAATTCCTGAAATCGGTTTCCATGAATTCAAAACAAAAAAATATCTGTACGAACAGGTCAAAAATAGCGGAGGTGTGCTCCATGAAATTGGAGAAACAGGATTGCTGCTTTATTTTGACAATCATCAACCGGAAACGATTGCCTTTCGTACAGATATCGACGCATTACCCATCAAAGAAGAAACGGATCTGCCATTTGCTTCGACGCATGAAGGATTCATGCATGCATGTGGTCATGATGGACATATGGCAATGTTATTGGGGTTAACAGACTATGTATCACAACATGTGGATGAATTATTATACAACGTTGTATTGATTTTCCAACCTTCAGAAGAAATTTCAGGGGGAGCAGAAAGTGTGATCCAAACTGGGTTACTGGATCATTATCAAGTCAAAGCGATCTTTGGCTTTCATTTATGGCCGGGCTTACCGGAAGGAGAAGTGTATTCACGAGCAGGTGCTCTCATGGCTCAAAGCAGTGAAACAGATATTGTCATCAAAGGAAGGTCTGCACATATTGCTTCCAGTGAAAAGGGCATCGATAGTATTGAAAATGCCGTACGTTTCATGAAAGAAGTGTATGATTTTGATCAGAGCTTGCCTGCGGATCTCTATCATTTGCTGAAATTCGGACAAATAACCGGGGGAACCATCCGTAATGTGCTTGCAAATGAAGTGGTCATTTCTGGAAGTATCCGTTCTTACAGTCGAAAGACACAACGCTTTTTAAAAGATCAATTAGCTGATTTAGCCGAAAATGTTCAAAAAAAATCAAATGTGGCAATCCATTTCCGTTATAATGATGGATATCCAACTGTTAACAATGATGCAAAATTGTATGCAGCATTAACTCATTCAGAAAAATTGCATGAGCTTGAGAAACCAGTTTTACAGGCAGAAGATTTTGGTGTATACACCGAAAAATACCCTTGTGTGTTTTTCTTTCTAGGGGTAGGAGATACACCAGCACTTCATGATGCTCAGTTTGATTTCAATATGGTAGTTTTAGAAAAAGGTGTGGCTTGGTATAAAACGATTCTTGAAACAAAGGAACTATTGACCAAGTAGCAACAGCGACAAAGAGGAGAGAACCAAATGAATATGACCAACCGCTTTAATCCGCGACTTAAGACCGTGGAAATTTCAAAAATCAGAAATTTCGATCAACAAATTTCTTCGATCCCTGGTATCATCAAACTAACTTTAGGTGAACCGGATTTTTCTACACCCGAACATGTGAAACAAGCCGGTATAACTGCAATTGAAGAAAATTATTCACACTATACTGGAATGAGAGGACTGCCAGAACTTTGTGAAGCAGCTTGTGCATTTCAGAAAAAACGTTACGGTTTGGACTATGATCCCCAAACAGAAGTATTGACGACTGTGGGAGCTACTGAAGCGATCGCAGCTTCCTTGTTAGCCGTCTTAGAAGAAGGCGATAAGGTGTTGATACCAGCACCGGCTTATCCAGGATATAAACCAATGGTCGATCTAGCAGGAGCGGAATTGATCACCTTAGATACGTCAGAAACAGGTTTTATCTGCCAACCAGAACAGTTAGAGGCAGCATTTGAAACTTATGGTGAGTCGATCAAAGCAATCATTTTGAATTACCCTAGTAATCCAACAGGAACATTATTATCTGCGGAACAAATGATAAAACTAGCTGAAGTAATCAAACAACATCCCGTATTCGTCATTAGTGATGAAGTGTATTCAGAATTGAATTATGTGAGTGACCATGTTTCTATGGCGACATATCTACCAGAACAGACTATCGTCATCAATGGGTTATCTAAATCTCATGCGATGACTGGTTGGCGGATTGGCTTCATCTTCGCCCAAAAATATTTGATCGATGAAATCATCAAAGTCCATCAATACCTTGTTACTTCTGCTACAACAAATTCGCAAAAAGCAGCGGTTGAAGCCTTAACAGCAGGAATGAATGACGGGGCAAAAATGAAAGAACGCTACGTGGAGAGAAGAGATTATCTTTTAAAAGAACTAACTCCTTTAGGGTTTCATATTTCACAACCAGATGGTGCATTTTACTTGTTTTGCAAGTTGCCAGAAACAATTACGCTTAATTCTTGGGATTTTTGTTTGCAATTGGCAGAAAAAGGGAAAGTGGCTTGTATTCCAGGTTCTGCATTTGGTCCAGAAGGAGAAGGCTTTATCCGGATTTCTTACGCTAGCAGTATGGCTCAACTAGAAGAAGCTTGCCGACGTATCCGTACTTTTTTAGGTAAATAATCTACCAAGTAAAGAGCGTGGGCCAAAAGTAAGAAACACTTCTGTCTCATTCTTTAAAAATGAATAAACGGTGGGAGCAGAAGCAACTCCTTCTTAAATAAGCCGAAATTCACAAAAATTTGAAAAGCAATTTTCGTTAATTTTGGCTTATTTCTCGGAGTTAAACACTTCTTTCCCAACCTCCGTTGATCGTGAAATCGTCTTGCTTTCAGGATCAATGGGTTATTTGCGTTTACCGGTACCGACGTGCACACCGAAGGACTAAATGTTTTTTTAATTGAGTTTCATGTGGAATGCATTTCTTTTGATTTATAAAAAACGGAGTGTTATGTTTAAATTGTTTAGAATAATTCTAAATAATTGAACAAGGAGGTTTCATAAATGGAAAAAACTAAAGTTATCATTGTCGGTGCATCACACGGAGGACATCAATCAATCTTAGAATTGTTATCTAGGTATGGGGAAGATGTCGATATTACTTTATTTGAAGCAGGAGATTACGTTTCATTCATGTCATGTGGGATGGAATTATATTTAGAAGATCACGTAACAGATGTCAATGACGTACGAAATTTCAGACCAGAAAACTTTCCACAATCAAATGTTCATATTTTAAACAATCATCAAGTGACAGCGATCAATGCAGATAAAAAAACTGTGTCGGTTGTTCGTTCTTCAGATGACCAAATAAAAGACTATGCATACGATAAATTGATCTTAAGCTCAGGTGTAACACCGAATTCATTGCCTGTTCCAGGAACTGATTTAGACAACGTATACTTAATGCGTGGCTATAATTGGGCAACGAAAATCAAAGCAAAATTAACCGATCCAGATGTGAAAAAAGTCGCGGTAATTGGTGCTGGCTATATCGGGATCGAAGCAGCAGAAGCTTTTTGCAAGGCAGGAAAAGAAGTGACTTTATTAGATGTGATTGATCGCCCATTAGGCACTTATTTAGATAAAGAAATGACAGATATTTTAGAAGCGCATCTAAAAGAAAAAGGAATCAACGTGGTAACGGGAGCAAAAATCAATGCGTTTACTGGTGAAGGGCAAGTAGCAACTATCCAGACAGAAAAAACAGAGATCGCCACAGATCTTGTCATTCAAGCAGCTGGTGTCAAAGCCAATACGGAGTGGTTAAAAGGAGTAGTCGATCTAGACGAGCGTGGTTGGATCATTACGGATGAGTATCTTCAAACAAATGTGCCAGATGTCTATGCAGTTGGCGATGCAACATTAGCTTACTCCGTTCCAGCGCGTACAAAAATGCCAATTGCTTTAGCAACAGTAGCAAGAAGAGAAGCACGTTATGTCGTTCAGCATTTGTTTGAAAAAGTACCAAATAAACCATTTGGTGGTGTTGTTGGCTCCTCTGCGTTAAGTGTATTTGATTATCATTTTGCTGCTAGCGGATTGAATAGTTTCACAGCATCAAAAGCAGGGATCGCTATCCGTTCTTCTTATTATGAAGACACCTTACGGCCAAAATATGTTCCTGAAAAATTTGGCAATACAAAAGTATCTATCCAATTGTTCTTTGATCCTGTTACACATCAAATCCTTGGTGGTGCTGTCTTATCAACTTACGATATCACAGCACAAGGAAACGTTTTAGCTTTAGCCATCCAACAAAAACTAACGATCGAGGATCTAGCAGAAGCAGATTTCTTCTTCCAACCAGGTTTTGATCGTCAATGGAGCATGCTTAATTTAGCAGCCCAACAAGCTTTAGGAGAAGAACCATTTGTTGAGTAGCTTAAAAAGTTAGAATTTTTTCAAAGAAGCGCATTTAACACAAAAGTACAGAAGTTGCTAGACTTCAAAAACTACGAAGAGATTTTTAATTGAAGGAAGAGGGTGAGACAAGAGTGAGATTACTTTTGTTTCATCCTCTTTGACTAAAAAAGACCCGATTAAGTCAAATTTCCTTATAAAGCTAGATGTTATTGAAATGTGTGGTAGCTTCTATCCAATACTCGATTCAGCTGTGCTCGTTTTTCAAATGTAAAATATCTTCCCAAAATTGAAAATATTGATCCGTCAACTGGATCTCTAGGACATCTGTCCAAGAAATAAACTGTTCCTCTAACATGAAGCCTTTTTCTGTGAGAGTAGGCTGGACAAACCCATGATATGTTTGTCCATTTTTGCAGTGGACAAAGATGAGTTGCTTGGCTATAAAAGTAGTAATGACAATAGTTTCAAAATGTTTATCAGCAGTTTTCAATAGAATCACTTCTTTCTAAAAAATGGGAGAAAACGAATAATGATAAGCAATGAAGAGAGAAATAAAAAATTCACTCCTCTTCAGGAAATTGTTGATAAAATTCATCTTTGATCTGTTCCAATTCTTGGATGTTCTGTTTTGAGTGTAAGGATGGTTGCCTGGTAGATACATCGTCAGAAAAAGCGCCTGTGAACCATTTTTCCTCCTCTTTTTTCTCAATATGACGAATATCTGACCAGTAGATCTTCGTATCTTCAAGAACCAAGTAATCATCGTAAGCTTCACCAGTAAATGTTCCTTCAATATTTTCTAGGTATCTGTCAAATTCGTCTTTTGTGTTTCGTTGAAGGGTGATTTTTTTTATGGTAAAGAAAAGGTTCTAATAGTACGGCATCGATTTCCTCACGAGACATCGGAGTTAGTGGCTGGATTTCTTTGATAGCCCATGCTTCGTTTTTTTTTGATCCCACTCATCAGTTCATCTATTGCAAATGCTGTGCCCCATTTCAATCCAAAAGGGCGATCGCGGTATTCATTGTAATCGAGAAATTCCTTTTTCGTTCGACGCATGACCTTCACCTTCTATACCGGCTAATCCACCCGCATGCCCACCTACAAGAGAGCTTCGTGCAATTGCTCGACCACCTTCTAACAAGCTATGGGCATGGACAATCGATCTGAATCCATATTTCTGCCGGATCTTATCTACAACAAAATCGATTTTTGCATTTGCGACTTGCACTTCAGGCTCATCAAATAAATTTAATTGTAAGCTATCTGTGTGGAACAAATGGGAGCAATTCACGCAAATACTTCGAATGTCTTGCCGGCGATAATGTTTGTGAAAGAGGTCCAACAAGACAGCCGCTAATCGTTGACTTGAATTTGTCGCTTCGACGGTGGTTTGTTGATGAAATCCTGTCTTGCCTTGGCTATCCTTATACCCCAAAGAAAATCCTACCCAGAGACTGACGACTTGCGCTTTTACATGTTCGCGACGCAATCGGGTACCTACTTGATCCGCCATTTCTTTGATGACGATTTCGATTTCTTCTTGACGCGTGTAGTCACGATTTAAAATTTGACTGTTGCCGATACTTTTCGATTTAGGCACATATTTTTCTCCTAAAAAGCTTCGATCGATTCCCCAAGCATGTGCAAACAGTTGCGTACCGATGACTCCCATATTTTCTTTTAGCCGATAATAGTCGGTATGTGCCAAGTCGTAGATCGAAGTGATTCCCATACGGTTGAGGCGTTTAGCTGTTCGGTGACCGATCCCCCAAAAATCAGCCAGTGATGGGATGTGCCAAACCTTATTGCCACATCTTCGTAGCGCCATTCAGCGATTCGCTCTGGATTATCTTTGGCTCCGTTATCTAGAGCTAACTTTGCGAGCAATGGATTATCACCGATACCGACAGTCGTGTATATACCAGTTTGCTGATAAACATCCTTACAGATGATTTTTGCTAGATCCCAAGCGTTTTTTACTTTAAAAAGTTTCAGACTATTAGTGACATCAAGAAAACTTTCATCAACGGAGTAGACGTGATGGTTCGATTCATCTGCATAAGTTTTGTAGATGGCATTGATTTGTTGATTTTTTTTCATGTAATAGGCCATTCTCGGTGGTGCAATATATAAATCACGCGGATAGGGGAAAGGGAGATCTCTTGCTCTGCTGATATTTGTGATACCATAGGCTTTTTTTGCAGCCGGACTAGAGGCTAAAATCAATCCGCTTCCTCGCTCTTCTAAGCAATCAGACGGATAAGACATAACAACAAGTTTGGCCGTTAAAGGATCTAAGTTACGCTCTACACATTCAACAGAAGCGTAGAAAGATTTGCAATCAATGCAAAGGATATCCCTAGAAGGTTCTTTTGTATAATCAAATTTAGGGTTTTGATTTTTAAACATAACAGTCACCTCTTATCAGTAATTGGAACACATGTTCGTATTTTATGTCAATGGAAAAATCACATAACTTAGTTCTAAAAACAGTCATTCTTTTGAAGAAATGTTTTGTTTATGATTGCTGATAGAAATGAAAAGCGATATACTAGCGGTAATAAATAGAATAAAAATGATCATTTCATGGAAAAGTGTTAAATGAAAAGTTATTTTTACTTTTGCCTTAGATATTGCCAATGAGCACGAAATTGATTCGATAGGATGCTGAGTGCCTCAAATGTGAATGATTTGTAAAAGAATACATTGAACAGGATAAAGAGATTTAATTTTCATTTTTCGACTTGTTTTACAGAAAAGTTATTGAGAATAGAGTTGGTTACTAAAGAAATGGGGGAAAACAAATGTATATGCTGAATATTGGAACGAAAGATGCGATGTTAGCTGTTGCTATTATTATTATTCTCGGATTGACGATTTTTTATCATTGGTCGGTAGTGGCATTTATTATTACCGAATGTACTGTATGTTTTGCTTTTTGGGCGGGAAGTAGAAAACAAGATAAAAGGTTAGAAAAGTAACTATAAACAAATAATGAAAAGAATCAAAATATACGAAGGTTTGCAGCTGGATTTGTTCGTATATTCTCTAGATTGAAAAATAAAAAAGAAAATTATGAAAAAGATGTTGACATCTTTCAGAAACAAATCTATACTAGGTTCAATCTTAAATCAGTTTGGAGCGGTTTTTTATGAAAATGACCCTATGTACACAACTGAATAATTATTACTTTAGCTATTTTAGATAGGTTTGTATTCATGAGGTTATGGGTACAAACAGCAGCGCTTGTTTGTATCTATGATGGCTAAGGATGTTTGAGATGACTTGCTCGCCGCATAGATGAAAAATCTATAGTGGCTTTTTTCTTTGATTTATTCATGGCCCACTGTAGATTTTCTACGGTGGGCTTTTTTAATACATAAAGGAGGAGCAAAGAGAAGCAAACACGTAGGTCGTTAGAAATCAAACTGAATATCTATCGATTCTATTGAATAAAAAAGCCATGAAGCAATTGTAAACTAAAAAATAAAGAGCAGAGGATGTTATTTTATGATTTTGATTATTAAACCAGGTATCAAAGAAAATGAGTTACTACCCGTTATTTCACGTATTAAAGAAGAGGGGCTAGATGTCCAAATCAATCATGGAAAAGATCGCTTTGTTCTAGGACTTTTAGGCGATCCCAAAGTTATCCATGATGTTCCTTTTGAAAGATACGACATCGTGGAACGAGCAGTACCTATCTCAAACACGTATAAATTAACTTCACGTGAATTTCATCCACAAGATACGATCGTTGATGTAGACGGGGTCAAAATCGGTGACGGTAGTTTTGTGACAATGGCTGGACCTTGTTCCGTTGAAGGAGAAGAACAAATCATGGAAACGGCACGTATGGCAAAAGCTGGTGGTGCAAAAATTTTACGTGGTGGTGCATACAAACCAAGAACTTCACCTTACGCTTTCCAAGGATTGGGTGTAGAAGGATTGAAGATGATGCGTAAAGCAGCGGATCATTACGGTATGAAAGTCATCACCGAAGTAATGGATGAAGCACATATCGACGTTGTTTGCGAATACGCAGACATCATTCAGATTGGTGCCCGCAATATGCAAAACTTCCGTTTGTTAGAGTCTGTTGGTAAAACAGGTAAACCAATTGGCTTGAAACGAGGAATTTCAGGTACAATTGAAGAGTGGTTAAATGCGGCAGAATACATTGCTGTCCAAAATAATTTCAACGTCATCTTCATTGAACGTGGTATCCGTACTTACGAGCGTGCGACGCGAAATACCTTTGACTTGAGTGCTGTCCCAATCATCAAAAAATTAAGCCACTTCCCGATCATTGTTGATCCAAGTCACGGTACAGGGGTTTGGGATCTTGTTTCTCCAATGGCTAGAGCTGGTGTAGCAAGTGGTGCTGATGGAATGATCGTAGAGATCCATCCAGATCCTCTTCATGCTTGGTCAGATGGACAACAATCATTGAATGAAAAGAACTACTTGAAGATGATGAAGGAAGTAGATATTTTAGTGGAAGCAATGAAAGAGATCAACGCTTTATAGAAAAGAGGAGCGGAAAATGTTAGAAGTTGTCTTACCAGAAAAAAACTATGAGATTGTCATTAAGCGAAATTCTCTAGAACAAATCTCCGAATGGATCGGTGGTTTATGGGGAAATAAAAAAATTGCTATCATCAGCGATACAAATGTATTTCCGATTTATGGAGAACAGATTCAAAAACAATTGGAAGCAACCTATGAAGTAGTCCACTATGTGGTACCAGCTGGTGAAAAAAGTAAATCCCTTGAAATAGCAGCTGTGCTTTATGATTTTCTAGCGGAAGAACAATTCACTAGAAGTGATGGGATCATTGCATTAGGGGGAGGCGTAGTCGGCGATCTAGCTGGCTTCGTCGCATCTACTTATATGCGGGGGATCGCCTTTGTCCAAATACCGACTTCTTTGTTGGCACAAGTTGACTCCAGTATCGGTGGAAAAACAGCGGTGAACGGACCAAAAGCGAAGAATATGATCGGGACATTTGCGCAGCCAGATGGGGTGCTGATTGATCCAGAAACATTGCAGACACTTCCTGAAAAACGAATCCAAGAAGGCATTGCAGAAATTATCAAGTGCGGAGCAATCAGTGATAAAAGTTTATGGGATGATTTAGCTGCTTATACAGGTATCGCTGATCTAGTGGCACATAGTGAAGCGGTCATTGAAAAAGCTTTACGTGTAAAGAAAAAAGTAGTTGAAGAAGATCAATATGATAATGGCAGTCGTTTGCTACTAAACTTTGGACATACGATTGGTCATGCCATCGAGAATATCGCGGGATATGGGAAAATCAGCCATGGAGAAGCGGTAGCAATCGGGATGGTCCAAATCAGTCGGAAAGCAGAAGCAAGACGAGAAATGCCAGAAGGAATCACCGCACAAATCATTGCAATGAATCAAAAATATCATTTACCGACTGCTTATACACCTTGGCAAGAAAAAGAATTGTTCCAAGCAATCACACATGATAAAAAAGCACGTGGACAAAATTTGAAAATCATTTTATTAGAGAAGATCGGTCAAGCGAAGGTGCAGACGATACCAATCAAAGAGATGAACGACTATTTAAAAGAAGGTGATTAGATGCGTTACTTAACTGCAGGAGAATCTCATGGATCACAACTAACTGCGATTATCGAAGGTGTGCCAGCTGGTCTGGCGATATCAGTCGATCAAATCAATCAGGAACTTGCAAGACGTCAAGGAGGATACGGCCGAGGCGGGCGAATGAAGATCGAGAAAGATCAAGTACAACTTACGTCAGGTATCCGTCATGGCAAAACATTGGGTTCTCCAATCACGATGATCGTTGAGAATCGTGATTGGAAAAATTGGCAAACGGTGATGTCTGTAGAACCGGTTTCTGAAAAAGATGAACAATTACGCCGTGTGGCAAAACCACGTCCAGGACATGCAGATCTAGTTGGTGGCATGAAATACCAACATCGTGATCTTAGAAATGTATTGGAACGTTCTTCTGCCAGAGAGACAACGATGCGCGTCGCTATTGGGGCTTTGTCGAAGCAGCTTTTAGCCGCACTGGACATCGAGATTGCGAGCCATGTTGCTGTTTTGGGCGGAATCAAGGCAGAAGTACCGATGACACTTTCGGTTGCTGAAATCAAAGAGAAAATAGCAATATCAGAAGTCAACATGGTTGATTTGACCATTGAAGACCAAGTCAAAACACTGATTGATGAAACCAAGAAAGCTGGAGACACTTTAGGTGGTATTGTAGAAGTTCGAGTGGAGAACGTACCAGCTGGGTTAGGCAGCTATGTCCAATGGGATAAAAAACTAGATGGGAAATTAGCACAAGCGATGTTAAGTATCAATGCATTTAAAGGGGTAGAGTTTGGGATCGGTTTCGAGTCGGCTTTTCGTCCAGGATCAAAAGTGATGGATGAAATCACGTGGAATCAAACAAACGGCTATCAAAGAGCAAGCAATCACTTAGGTGGCTTTGAAGGTGGGATGACCAACGGAGAGCAGATCATTGTTCGAGGAGTCATGAAGCCTATCCCAACTTTGTACAAACCATTGATGAGTGTGGATATTGATACAAAAGAACCTTATAAAGCAAGCGTTGAACGTTCGGATAGCACAGCTGTCCCAGCAGCATCCGTGGTTGCAGAACACGTGATTGCTACAACTTTAGCTATGGAAATTCTCGACCATTTTCCGGCAGATAATCTAACTGAGCTGAAAAAGGCAGTTAATGACCACCGACAAATGATCCAAGAATTTTAATGGAGGCGACCATGAAAAAAGTATTGGTAATAGGGTTAGGATTAATCGGTGCATCATTGTGTCGAGCGATCAAAGGACCCAATGTCACTCTTTACGGCTGGGATTATTCAGAGGAAACAAGGGAAATAGCCAAAGAAGTCCACCTAGTGGATCAGGTCGTTTCTGGGATTAAAGTAGCAAGTGAGATGGATATCATCTTGCTGGCTGTACCTGTTCAAGTCAGTATGGAATATCTGAAAATATTGGCAAATCTTCCTCTTAAAAATTCGGTGTTAGTGAGTGATACAGGAAGCACGAAAGCAAAAGTAATGGAATTAGCAAAAGACTTACCATTTACATTTATTGGTGGCCATCCAATGGCGGGGTCGCATAAGTCCGGTGTTCGAGCGGGCAACCCTAATTTGTTTGAAGAAGCATATTATATCTTTACGAATGACCTTGAGAGTGATCGTATTGACGAATTAAAAGAGCTTCTGCAGCCAACGAGAGCGAAGTTTGTCGTCTTGGATGCTTCTAGCCATGATGAAATCGTTGGCGTATTGAGTCATCTGCCACATATCATTGCAGCTGGCTTAGTGCAGGCATGTGAAACGCTAAGTCAAAAATATCCACGTGCTTCGCAACTTGCAGCTGGCGGTTTTAAAGATATTACTCGGATTGCCTCTTCTGATCCTAAGATGTGGACAGATATTTTGATCACGAATCAAGATATTTTATTGAAATTGCTGGAAAATTGGCAAATATCTATGGGAAATCTGAAAAATGAATTAGCAGCTAATAATCAACAAGCTGTTTATGATTTTTTTACACAAGCAAAACAGACCAGGGATCATCTACCACAGAAAAAACAAGGAGCAATCCCTGCCTTTTATGATCTGTACGTCGATATCCCCGATATCGCTGGAGCAGTCGCAAAAGTCACTACTTCTTTGAGTCATGCAAGCATTTCGATCATCAATTTAAAGATCCAGGAAACAAGGGAAGATGTTTTTGGCGTATTAGAATTGTCATTTAAAAATCAAGCCGACTTGCTAAAAGGAAAAGCGTTGATAGAAGCAGAAAATTTTCATTGTCGGGTAAGGAGTTGAGTGAATGAAGTTATTGACCACAAAACATGGCATCAATGGGGAATTAACCATTCCTGCTGACAAATCGATTTCTCACCGCAGTATCATGTTTGGTGCGATTAGTCAGGGGCAAACAATCGTGAACAATTTCTTAAAAGCAGAGGATTGCTTGAGCACGATTGCTGTATTCAGACAATTGGGCGTCACCATCACAGAAAAAAATGAAAAGATCTATATTGATGGCAAAGGATTTAGCGGATTGACAGCCCCTGCTACTCGATTAGATGCAGGAAATTCAGGGACAACGATGCGTCTTGTCTTAGGCATCTTGGCAGGAAGCGACTTTACTTCTGAAATCGCTGGAGACGCTTCGTTAAATCGCCGTCCCATGGAACGTGTGATGAAACCACTTCGAGAGATGGGTGCGGAATTACAGGGAATCGAACATGCCGAGTTTCCGCCACTAAAAGTATCTGGTCATACATTACATGAGATTGAATACCAGATGCCGATTGCGAGTGCGCAAGTAAAATCGGCCATTCTTTTTGCAGCGTTACAAGCAAAAGGGACAACTAAAATCATTGAGAAAGAAAAATCAAGGAATCATACAGAAGAAATGATCAAACAATTTGGTGGTCAAATCGACATAGAGGACCGAGTAATCACTTTGAAAGGTGGACAATCTCTTAGCGGTCAAGAAGTAACAGTTCCAGGAGATATTTCTTCTGCTGCATTTTATCTAGTCGCTGCAAGTATTCTGCCAAATAGTGAAGTTATCCTTAAACAAGTCGGTATCAACCCGACACGTACAGGAATCATTGATGTGTTGAAACAAATGGGGGCAACAATCGAACAAATTCATGAAGATGAAAAAAATCAAGCTGCTGATCTGATTGTTCGTTCGGCTACATTGAATGCCTGTGAGATTAAAGGAGAAATCATTCCAAGACTGATCGATGAATTACCAATCATCGCTTTAGCAGCAACTCAGGCAAATGGCACCACAATTATCAAAGATGCGCAGGAACTTAAAGTCAAAGAAACGAATCGGATCGATGCCACTGCCACTGAACTAACGAAGATGGGTGCTTCGATCGAGGCGACAGATGACGGATTGATTATCCATGGTCCTACGCCTTTGCATGGGGCAAAAGTCGACAGTCATGGGGATCACAGAATCGGTATGATGTTGCAGATTGCAGCTTTATTGACAGAGGAACCTGTGGAGCTGCAAAATCCAGAAGCGGTAAATATTTCTTATCCAGCATTCTTTCAGGATCTTGCACAACTGATCAAGGAGGAGCAAGCATGACGGCCATTGTTTTGATTGGCTTCATGGGTGCTGGCAAAACGACAATCAGTAAAAAATTAGCTGCTTGCTTGGAGCAACCCGTGATCGACATGGATGAAGTGCTGGTGGCTCGTTTGGGGTGTTCCATCAATCATTATTTCACGGAGTTTGGTGAAGCAGCTTTTCGGGAGCAGGAGACCGCTTTATTAAAAGAAGCATTAAGTAATGATGCCATTATCGCAACTGGCGGCGGTGTGATCTTACAAAAAGAGAATCAAAAAGTATTGCAAGATCAGTTCGTGATCTATTTAAAAGGACAAGCAGAAATTCTGATCGATCGTATACGGCAAGACAAAGACAATATTCGTCCTTTGGCTGTAGAAAATAGTGATCAGAAGCTAAAAACGATATTGGCAACACGAGAAAAAATGTATGAAAAATTAGCAAAACTAACGATTGAGACAACTGCAAAAACGCCAGAAGAAATCGTAAAAGAAATCATAAAGCAGGTTGGATGATGATGAAAATCGGTTATTTAGGTCCGAAGGGATCATTTACTTATAGTGCAGTAACTAGCTATTTTAAAAGTGGTGAGTGGATATCGTATGACTCGTTGATTAATCTGATCGATGCACAGCTGAATAAGGAAATAACTTATGCGATGGTGCCCATCGAAAATTCGATCGAAGGCTCTGTCCTACCGACATTAGATCATATCTATGAAACGTTGCCTTCTATTCAAGGGGAAATCATTCTTCCGATTCGTCAGCAATTGATGGCTCACAAAGAGCGACAAAAAGAGTGGAGACAGACAAAAAAAATCTGTAGTCATCCCCAGGCGTTGGCACAGTCACAGCTTTTTCTAAGAACTCATTTTCCAAAAGTCGAGATCGAACAAGTTGGTTCAACCGCTCAAGGCGCGCAACAAGTAGCAAACCATCCTGAGCAAGCATTAGCGGCAATTGGCCCGTTATCTGCAGCAGAAGAGTTTGGACTCGTTGTCGTTCAAAAAGATATCCAGACGATCGTGAATAATGAAACTCGTTTTTGGCTACTTGGTTCAAAACCAAGCGCCTCAAATCTAGAGGCAGTCGATTATAAAGCAACGTTATTTGTTGATCTGCCAGAAAATCGTCCGGGGGCACTGTATCAGGTATTAGCTGTTTTCGCCCAGAAACAATTGAATTTGACAAAAATCGAATCTCGTCCGCAAAAAACGCAGCTAGGGGAATACTTCTTTGTGGTCGACGTAGCAGTCAAAGCACAAGCAAAAGAATTACAAGAAGCGATAAGCTTACTCCAAGAGCAACAATTTCCAGTACATTTGATTGGTCAATACCCAGTGTATAAAATCAATCAAGTGAAACCAGCACAATAAACAAAGGACGATTCGGTCAGAATACTTTATTACACCTTATTACTATATAGTATAAACAGATTAGTTGCACACTTTCTTCAATTCCTTTAGGCTTAAATTAAGCGATAAGAAAGGAAGAGGATAAATGACAAAAAAAGTTGCAGCAATCGTTACTGATTTGGTGGAAGATGTAGAATTATCTTCACCAAAGGAAGCTTTGGAAAAAGCGGGTCATTTGGTTACTTTGATCGGGTTTGAAGCAAATCAAACGGTCAAAGGAAAAAAAGGAACTGAATTTACGATTGAAAAAAGCATCGATGAAGTGTCTCCTGAAGACTTTGATGCGCTATTGATACCTGGGGGATTTTCACCGGATCAACTACGAGCAGATCAACGTTTCGTTGATTTTGTTTCTTATTTCTTAAAAAATGACCAACCATTATTTGCAATCTGTCATGGACCACAATTATTCATCCAAACGGGTTTAACAAAAGGGCGTACTATGACCGCCTATGACACCGTTCGACCAGATATTGGTTATGCTGGAGCCGTAGTGAAAGATGAAGCAGTAGTAGTGGATAAACAGCTAGTGACTAGCCGTAATCCAGATGATCTACCTGAATTTGATCGTACGATCGTGGAAATATTAGCTAAGTAAGTGTAAAAGGGTAGTTCTCAACAAACTGAACCAAAATCTACAATAATGACAATAGTACAGAAATAGTCGACCAAGAATCTTGAATTAGACACTTGGTCGTTTTTTTTTGTTTAAAAGAGTGTATTTGTAGCTAGAAATCAAGTGATGACAACTTGTGGGAATTCCATGATGATGTTCATTGCTTTTTTTCGTGTCATCACCTAAACAAGCGATTGGGAAACAAAATAATCCATTTTTGGACAAAAAATAGACTACCACGAAAGAATTTCGTAATAGTCTATTCAACACAACTTTTAATTAGAAAGTAAATATAAATGGCTATTTCCTGAGTTTAATCGAGAAGCATTTGTATGTAAATGTTCACCATTGAAAACTTGATAAGAGTCATCTTTTGTTTTACAAATTTCTTTGATACGTCGAACGGTATTGGAACCTTCGATTAATACACCAAAGTCGTGTTCACAGGAGTAGTTATATACTACAGCTGAAGGATGCTTAGTGATTCCCATCTCACGAGCGATCTTTTGATCGGAGAAAAAGGCTTCTTTGACAAATTCTGATTGACGATCTTCTTTGAACATTTTTAGATCGCCCCCGATTTCGGCAAAGAGGGATTCAGCAAGCGCTGGAGAATATGGTAACTTTTTACAACCCACTGCTTCTTGTAATTTGATCAAGAACTGCCGTCCCTTTTTCTTTCCTTGGAACTGTGCAGCTTTACAATCTAATGCAGCAGAGTAAGTCATTGAAAATAATTGGTTCCGTTCGGTTAGATTTTTTTGAGAAATTCCGTTACTTTGCATGACATCCCCAATTGTCTGCAAATTAACTAGTGGAAGAAAGCGAAACTGTAACTTGTCTTTAGATTTTTTTCCGTATTCTTCGCCAATAAATTGTAACAATTGTTGTTCTAATTTAAAGCAGTGTTTCCCCAAAGGATCAACAAATAGATAAATTTCGATCATATGAATCTCCCCCAAAATAGATTCTATACAACTAGTGAATTCTTTCATTCACAACCTATAACTTAACAGAAAAAGGATAAAAAATGAACTCAAGTGTCTTGTGAAAATGATAGAATTTTAATTTTTAGATTCAGTCATGCGTTGAATCTTAGTTTTTGCTGGACGGTAAGGTAAAAAATGGGCTTCTAAAAACTGTTCAAAAGCTATTTTTCCAATAGCAGCATCTCCCACTTCTAGTTCTAATTCAAAGTCATGTAGATTTTCTCCAAAGCTTTGGTCAATCGCTAAAAGACCTTCTGCTACTTTGAATTCTGCACGTTTAGTCGTTAATTTTCCAGTTTCGATCAATAGTTCTGGATCGATGTTTAATTCAGAAAGTTTCTGAAAGACAGCCCCTGATGTAGGTAGAACATGTTGATTCAAGTAGGAATCGACCTTTTCAATTGTCAATGTATCGGTTGTTTCAAGACGACCTGCTACTTCAGGAGTTTTTAACGTATATTCTGCATATGTATCTAAAAGGCGGATACGCAGCCCACAATTTTTTTTCGCCAATTGAAAATCAGGTGTATCAAAATAAATATTTGTTTGGACGGTAAAATCTTTTGGTTCTAATTGATAGTGTTGGATCAACTGTTCGTATTCTTTTTCAGTTAACATAGATTTATATTCGATTTCTAACATTTTAGACATATGTAACACTCCTTTTATCCATTTTGCCTAAAATTTCTTTTTTGGTCAATACAAAAAGGCGAGAGGTACAAAAAAACTACATTTATATGGTAAAATGAAAAAGAATGTTAATGA
This sequence comes from Enterococcus sp. VV15, assembly GCF_005236045.1. Classification (NCBI taxonomy): domain Bacteria; kingdom Bacillati; phylum Bacillota; class Bacilli; order Lactobacillales; family Enterococcaceae; genus Enterococcus; species Enterococcus sp. VV15. The sequence goes on along the minus strand of NZ_QPTY01000020.1, from coordinate 22,995 downwards.
AGTAGAGGGATCAGCTATGGAACGAGACTGGGAAGAATTTTTAGCACCATATGAGCAAACAGTATCAGAATTAAAAGTAAAACTACGTGGAATTCGTAAACAATTCAGAGAACAGAATCGTCATGTTCCGATTGAATTTGTGACAGGAAGAGTGAAGCCGGTTGACAGCATCGTCACAAAATCACAGTTACGACATATCCCCATGGGACGTTTAGAAGAAGAAATGTCGGATATTGCTGGTTTGAGGATCATGTGTCAATTTGTTGAAGATATCCATCAAGTGGTAGAGATCATTCGTAATCGTAAAGACATGAAGGTTATCCAAGAAAGAGACTATATCACGAATAAAAAAGCAAGTGGCTATCGTTCTTATCATTTGGTCATCGAGTATCCAGTCCAATTGATCAGTGGCGAAAAGAAAATACTCGCTGAAATTCAAATTCGGACATTAGCAATGAATTTTTGGGCAACGATCGAACATTCATTAAACTATAAATACCAAGGCGTATTTCCAGAAGAAATGAGTGAACGACTTCAACGGGCGGCGGAAGCAGCCTACCAACTAGATGAAGAGATGTCGAATATACGAGAAGAAATCCAGGAGGCACAACGCCTATTTTCTCATGGCAGAGGAAAATCGGATGATATCTATTATCGGACATTACTCACCAGAGAAAAGCTGAAAGAGGAGGCAAAAGATGAAGGTAGCGATCGTTCATAATCAAGAAAGCAAAACCTTAGAAGTAACTGAGCGATTGAAGCATCTTTTGGAACAAGCGGGGATCCAAACAGATGAACAGCAGCCAGAGTTAGTGATCTCTGTTGGTGGAGATGGCACCTTACTATCGGCTTTTCATCGGTATACGCATCTGTTGAACGATGTTCGTTTTTTAGGTGTGCATACCGGTCACTTAGGTTTTTATACCGATTGGCGAGATTACGAATTAGAAGAACTTGTGGATAGCTTGCAGACCAATCGTGAGCAGAGTGTCAGTTATCCCTTGTTGGATGTCCGTATCAGCTACGTAGATGACAAGCCAGATCAACATTATTTTGCGTTGAATGAGTCGACAATCAAGCGCTCCAATCGAACGATGGTGGCGGATGTCTACATTAAAAACGAACTTTTTGAAAGTTTTCGAGGAGACGGTCTAGCTGTTTCAACGCCTACTGGTTCAACAGCATATAATAAAAGTATTGGTGGCGCTGTGATCCACCCAAGTATCAATGCCTTTCAATTAGCAGAAATTGCTTCATTGAACAACCGAGTGTTTCGAACATTAGGCTCACCGATGGTCATCGCACAGGATGAGTGGGTAGAAATAAAACTAGAAAATACAGAAGACTATCTTGTGACGGTCGATCAACTCGATATTGCAGAATCAAATATCCGTTCCATCTACTATCGAATCGCGAAAGAACGGATTCATTTTGCTTCGTATCGTCATATGCATTTTTGGCATCGTGTAAAAGATGCCTTTATTGGTGAGGGGTAGTATGGAATTTGAATGGAGATATGAAAAAGAGCAGTCGCAACAATTAAAATACTTTTTAAAAGAAAAAGGTATTTCTAAAGGTTTGCTAGCTAAAATAAAATTTCAAGGTGGAACGATCAAAGTAAATGACAAAAGAGAAAATGTCTTGTTTTCTCTTTCAGACAATGATAAGGTAACCATTGTGATTCCTGCTGAAGGTGAGCATGAAACGGTACTCTTAGACGAGACACCGATTGACATTATATATGAAGATGAGCATCTTTTGGTGGTCAATAAACCAGCTGGTATTTCTTCGATTCCAGCACAATACCACCCGAATGGAACTATGGCGAATCGTGTAAAAGCATACTATAAGCGACAAGGTTATGAGGATCAGGTCGTTCATATTGTCACGAGGCTTGACCGCGATACCTCTGGTTTGATGCTGTTTGCAAGACATGGTTTTGCACATGCGAAATTAGATGTTCAGCTTAGGGAAAAAAAGTTTATCAAAAAATATCAAGCACTTATTAGTGGAAGTTTAGATGTTTTAAAGGAACATGGTTGGATCGATTTACCCATTGCACGGGACTATTCATCATTGTTGAAGCGTCAGGTCCATGTCGATGGTCGAAGTGCGCAAACCGAATACTGGTTAGAAAAAAGAGACTCTGAAATTGCATTGGTGGATATTCAGTTGCATACTGGAAGAACCCATCAGATCAGAGTTCATTTTTCTGAGATTGGTTGTGCCCTTTTAGGTGACGAAATGTATGGTGGACGAATGGATCTAGGTATTGAACGGCAAGCATTGCATTGCTATGATCTACGTTTTTATCATCCTTTCACACAAAAATTATTAGAATTTAAGCAGCCTTTGGCACAGGACATGGCAGCTATCGTTCAACGGTTTGAAGATTAAGGTGAGGTGAGATTGGTTTGGATGAAAATCAAGAATTAGAGGAAAGATTTGCCCAGTTATCTCAGGATTTGAGAGAGAATAATATTCAGGAATTTAGAAACAGCTTCTTGGAGATGCATATTTATGAGCAGGGGCAATTTTATCAATCCCTTAACGAAGAAGATCGCCAACTGATCTACGCGTATTTGTCTCCTAAAGAATTAGCGGATATGTTCGATGTGATCGAAGAAGACAATGAGCACATGAAAGAGTATTTAGACGAAATGCGTCCGAGTTATGCAGCAGAAATGTTGTCAGAAATGTATACGGATAATGCCGTCGACTTATTGAATACACTAGATAAAAAACAAATCGCGAAATATTTAAGCTTGATGTCGACAGATGATGCCAGCGAGATCAAAGAATTGCTGCATTACGAAGATGAAACAGCCGGTGCGATCATGACCACTGAGTTTGTTTCGATCGTTGCTAATCAAACCGTACGTTCTGCAATGTACGTGTTGAAAAATGAAGCAGATGTTGCAGAAACGATATACTATATCTATGTAGTCAATCAAGAAGGACAGTTAGTTGGTGTTATTTCTTTGCGTGATTTGATTGTGAATGATGATGACACGATGATTTCTGACCTCATGAGTGAACGGGTATTGTCTGTTCATGTAGGCGATGACCAAGAAGATGTTGCTCAAACTTTCCGTGACTATGACTTTCTGGCATTACCAGTCACAGATTATGATGATCATCTATTAGGGATCGTTACAGTCGATGATATCATTGATGTTATTGATGATGAAGCAGCGAGTGACTATTCTGGTTTAGCAGGGGTCAACGTAGAGGAAATCAATGAGAACCCTGTTAAGGCAGCTTCCAGGCGTTTGCCATGGTTAGTTACGCTTCTTTTTCTAGGAATGTCAACAGCTTCACTTATCAGTCATTATGAAGATTTAGTCAGTGAAGCAAGTATTCTAGCTGTCTTTATTTCACTGATCACTGGTACAGCTGGAAATGCTGGTACACAGTCCTTGGCGGTTGCTGTAAGGCGATTAGCTATCTCAGATGAAAAAGATCATGGGTTTGTTCGTTTGATCTTGGCAGAGGTATTAACTGGACTAGTGACTGGTGCGGTTACCGGATTAACTATTTTCTTGATTGTTGGTTTCTGGAAGCACAATTTCATTCTGGGCTTTGTTATAGGGATTGCGATGCTGTTTGCGATTACGGTTGCCAACTTAGCAGGAAGTCTGATTCCTATGTTGATGGACCGACTTGGCTTTGATCCGGCAGTTGCAAGTGGACCATTCATCACAACATTGAGTGATTTGACAAGTGTATTGATTTATTTCAATATTGCTTCATTATTTATGGGATATTTTATGTAGAAATGATTCTGTTCAAAGTATTTTGATGAATGCCCGAAGTGAAATGACTAGAATGCTATTTATATAAACAGACAATCATGGAATAAATCAAAAAACGTAAAGGACTATACTTAGTCCTTTACGTTTTTTTAGTCTAATGGTACGATTTTTGTGCCGTGGACTTCAGTAACACCTAGCGCCGTTGCTACAGAATCGGCGTTTTTATAATTGACTTTTCCGCCAGGAAGAATGATCAAGCGCCCATTAGCGTGAGCAATCAATTGTTTGAGATGATCAAAATGAGCTTCAATTGGGTCACTTGCATCGCCACCATGAGTCAGAATACGATCAACGCCATGTTCTGCTAACCAGTCGATTGCTGCAAACTGGCGGTCTTTAGGGATACTATCAAATGCCATATGGAAAGTGGTTTGTAATCCTTCCGCTGTTTCAAGCAATAATTCCATTGCTTCTTCGTCGATCCAGCCAGAAGGAGTTAAACAGCCCAAAACGACACCATCAGTTCCTAATTTTTTTGCTTCAATCAAATCTGTATGCATGATTTTTAATTCGATATCGTTATAGACGAAGTCGCCTCCACGCGGACGGATGATCGTCATAACCGGTATTTCCTTTTCACCTGCGTAACTTAACGCTTCCTCAATGACACCTGTGCTGGGAGTTGTTCCTCCAACAGCTAAGTTGTCACATAGTTCAATACGGTTTGCTCCTCTTGAGATTGCTAAAGGGATCGCTGTATAGTTCTCTGCGCAAAATTCTCTGATCATTTTCTTGCTCCTTTATATTCGCCTTAGTCATGGAGATTGTAACATATTTTTTGTAGTTGCTAAAGTTTTGTTCTAACGGTAAGATGAAAGTGTAAAATCAACGTTTACTATTTGAAACGAGAAATGAGCGGGAAAATGTTAAAAAAAATCGACAAAGGACGCCAGTTTTTGCTGGAGAATAAAGGACTATTTCGTTGTCCACTGTGTCACACAAAGATTGAAACAACGAATAATGGTTTGGTGTGTCAGCAGAACCATCATTTCGATCTCTCCAAAAAAGGCACGCTATATTTCTTATCCCATGCTGTGAAGACAGAATATGATCAAGAAATGTTCGAACCTAGGCGCAGAATGATCCAATCTGGAATGTATCAGCCGGTTCTCGAATTATTAGCACAAGAATTGCCTCAAGAGGCAGATGTGTTAGATGTTGGATGTGGAGAGGGAAGTTTCTTATTCGCTCTCGACCAGCTGCATCCGTTAAACCGCGCTGTGGGTTTTGATATTTCAAAAGAAGGGGTGTACGCAGCGACAGAGCATCCTATCTCTGCATTTTGGTGTGTGGCGGATTTGACGAATCTTCCTTTTGAAGATCAGCAATTCAATACGGTCTTGAATATCTTTTCACCTTCTCATTACCAAGAATTCCAACGGGTACTGGCCGATGATGGAGAAATCTTAAAAATCGTCCCTCAAGAAAATTATCTAAAAGAACTACGACAAGCTTTTTATCCGGATCAACCAGAAAAACAACAGTATTCAAATGAGCGAGTAGTAGCCAAATTCGCTGATTCTCTGGAGTTAGTTGGACGTCAACGTGTGACATATGAATTTGAGATACCTGAAAAAAATCAGCAAGATCTCTTAGCGATGTCACCTTTAGAATGGCAGGTCAGCCCAGCGATAAAAGAGCAATTAGCCCAGGATCCTTTGAAAAAAATTACAATTGATGTAGAATTATTAAAAGGAAATAAGAGAAAACGATTCCAATAGAAATATTGTTTTTGAAAGGTTGCAAAAAGAGTTTATAGGTGGTATAGTAGCCACAAGTTGTTTTTTCATTGGTTTTTATCAGGTTCCTGTTCTGATAAAAGTTAGTGAGAAGAGCTTCACTAACGTAACGACTCGCAGTGACTGACACCGAGTTGATACGTTTTTTTTTATGCCAAAATAAAGAGAGTAATGAACTAACATATAGATGAGAGGATTGATCCTTATGAACCATATTGTTTTATTTGAACCATTGATCCCTGCCAATACTGGAAATATTGCAAGGACTTGTGCTGCAACGAATACACCACTCCATTTGATTGAACCTCTAGGATTTTCAACAGATGATAAACATTTGAAACGTGCTGGATTAGATTACTGGAATGACGTGAACATCACACACCATCCTAATTTGGACGCTTTTTTGTCTTATCTAGGTGATCGAAAACTTCATTTGATTTCAAAATTTGCTCATAAGGTATACAGTGATGAAAATTTTGCAGATGGAGAAGAACACTTCTTCTTATTTGGGAAAGAAACAACGGGCTTGCCAGAAGAATTCATGCGTGAAAATGAAGAAAAATGTTTAAGAATCCCGATGAATGATGAACATGTCCGTTCATTGAATCTGTCAAATACTGCGGCAATGATCGTCTACGAAGCATTGCGACAACAAGGATTTCCAAATTTAGAGTTAACACATCACTATGAAAATGATAAGCTAGACTAGAGGCCATTTAGCAAATATTCTGGCTCAAGCATTAAGCAAGGGAAAAGGGGAATGCCCTTTACTAGCAATTTTATTTATTCAGCAGAGCCATTATTCTATTAATTAGCAGACACTACTTTTAAAAAGTGACAGCAAGGAGTCCGATGCAAATGGAACTATATTTTACAAGACATGGAAAAACAGAATGGAATCTTGAACGCCGTTTTCAAGGCAGCAACGGAGACTCCCCCCTTTTAGCAGAAAGCTATGAAGAAATCAAAGCTTTTGGTAAAAAAGTGAGATATGTGCCGTTCAAGGCAATTTATTCCAGTACAGCGAAACGCGCACGTGATACAGCAGAAGGGATAAATAAAGAGCTAGTCCATCCAGTTGAAATCATTTATACAGATAAGTTGAGAGAACTAGGATTAGGAGATTTAGAAGGCCAGCCAATTGATGAAATGTATCAAAAATATCCTGAAACACTGCCTAATCTACGGCAACATCTCGATAAATATGATCCTACCCTTTTTAGAGGAGAAGCGATCGAGTCTGCGATTACGCGGATCGAAACAGTAGTAGCGGATGCTGTCGCACAACATGAGGGACCGATTCTTTTTGTCGGCCATGGTGCATCATTGACTGCCGCTATTCAATGGATGGTGGGAAAAGAATTGAGCCAATTGCGAGAAATGGGCGGACTCTTCAATAGTAGTCTTACGATTTTAGAGACGGGAGAACCGTATAATTTACTCCCTTATGAATTAAAAGTATGGAACGAAATTGATTTCTTAGGGAAAGATACGAAACCAGAACCACTATTATAATTGAAGGAGGCGGCAAAATGCAGCCAGAAGAAATGCCTTACTTTGTTGGCACAGTTGCCGCAATTTTTTTCCAAAATCCTAGTAATTTTTATAAAGTCTTACTGGTTCGGGTCACTGAAACAACTGCTGATTATCGTGAAAAAGAAATCGTTGTGACAGGAAGCTTTGGAGATGTCCAAGAAAATGAGTTATATCGGTTCTACGGCGAATTAGTAGACCATCCTAAATATGGCAGACAGCTAAAAGTTGAGCGGTATGAGCAAGAAAAGCCTACTACAGCCAACGGTATTGTTGGTTATTTGTCTAGTGAGAAATTTCCGGGTATCGGAAAGAAAACAGCAGAAAAAATCGTTGAGTTATTGGGTGAAGACGCGATTGAAAAAATCATTGCTGATCCTTCAGTGCTAAAACAGATTTCTGGTTTGACTAAGCCAAAAAGAGAAATGATCGCGGAAACGATTCGCTTGAATCATGGAATGGATCAAGTGATCATGGGGCTGAACAGCTATGGTTTTGGTAGTCAGCTTGCGTTTAGTATTTACCAAACTTATAAAAATGAAGCACTAGATATCATTCAAGAAAATCCGTATCAACTGGTTGAAGATATTGAAGGAATCGGCTTTAAACGTGCAGATAACTTGGCAGAGCAACTAGGGATCGCCGCCGATTCTCCAAGACGTGTCCGGGCAGCAATCTTACACCAAATTTTTCAGCATGCGGTACAAACTGGCGATACATATGTTCCTGCTGAGATGCTTCTTAGCCAAACCATCAGGATTTTGGAAACAAGCCGACCGATTGAAATTCAACCAGATCAAGTGGCAACGGTGATCATCCAACTTGTCGAAGAGGGAAAGATCCAACAAGAAGGGACCAATCTCTATGATAACAGTTTGTTTTTCTCTGAATGGGGGATCGGTAATTCGATTCAACGGTTGCTTAGTCGAAAAAAGGAAATCAAGTATCCAGAAAAAGAAGTGAAAAAAAATATTCGTCGTATCGAAAAAGTTTTTGGTATCCAATATGGAGAGTCCCAAGAGAAGGCCATTTCAGAAGCAGTCCGTTCGCCATTATTCATTTTAACTGGAGGACCTGGCACAGGGAAAACGACAGTTATCAATGGAATCGTCAATTTGTTTGCGGAATTGAATGGGTTGGAATTAGATCCTAAGAAATATACACAGGAAATTTTTCCGATATTGTTGGCAGCGCCAACTGGTCGGGCAGCAAAGCGAATGAATGAAACGACAGGACTTCCGGCAAGCACGATCCACCGATTGCTTGGATTGAATGGACGTGAAAAATCACCAACAGTCAGCACGAAAGAGCTGGAAGGTGGTTTATTGATCATCGATGAAATGTCGATGGTCGATACATGGTTAGCGAACACTTTATTTAAATCTATTCCTACAAATATGCAAGTTATTTTAGTTGGGGATAAAGATCAATTACCCTCTGTAGGTCCTGGTCAGGTTCTGCATGATTTGTTGGAAATCGATCAGATTCCTAAAATGGAACTGAATCAGATCTATCGTCAAGGAGATGGTTCAAGTATTATTCCACTTGCTCATGAAATCAAAGAAGGACAATTGCCAGCTGATTTTACAAAGAATCAGAGGGATCGATCCTTTTTCAGAAGTGATGCATATACGATTGAACCGTTGATTGCGAAGATCGTGGAAAAAGCGAAGAACAAAGGATTTACTGCACAAGATATCCAAGTATTAGCTCCAATGTATCGTGGTCCAGCAGGAATCGATGCGCTGAATAAGATGATGCAAAATATCTTTAATCCGGGAAGGGATGGACGCAAAGAAGTTCATTGGAACGATACAGTCTATCGGATCGGAGATAAAGTACTCCAGTTAGTAAATACGCCAGAATTAAATGTGTTTAATGGCGATATGGGAGAAATCACGGGAATTGTGTTGGCAAAAGATTCTGAAGATAAGATTGATGAATTGGTGATTCAATTTGATGCCAATGAAGTCACGTATAAACGGAATGAGTGGAATAAGATCACGCTCTCTTATTGTTGCTCGATCCATAAATCACAAGGTAGTGAATTCAAAATGGTCATTTTGCCAATGGTTCACCAATATCAGCGTATGCTCCAACGAAACCTACTTTATACTGCAGTCACTCGAAGTAAAGAATTGCTGATACTTTTAGGGGAAGAAAACGCTTATGCTACATGTGTGAAGAATGAATCAGCGAGCCGAAAGACAACCTTGAAAAAAAGAATCGAAGAAAACGAGCAGATGACAATCGCTACACGAACGAAGCTAGTAGCTTATGAGGACTCATTGAGTGGAAGTGATCCGTTTGAGGATGGTTCATACACTAGCGTGGGTGAAACACCAGAGACACCAACTGAAAAAAATGAGCACAACGAACAAAAAGAGTCTGTTCAGGAAAAGGAACGTAATGTTAATCTATTCTCATTGGTTGAAGAAACAAAAGAGCAGATGAAAGATGAAGAAAAGGAAACAGAAGCGACTCAATTACCTCAGACGTATATTCTGACAACAGAAGCAATTGAAAAACAACTGATTGATCCAATGATTGGTATGAAAAACGTAAAACCTTAAAAATAGAGGCTCTTTGTCAAATGATGTTGGTGGAGACAAGGATAAAACTTAGTCCGATATACGGCGTGTTCTGTGCGTGTCGTATACGAATCGTTACGGATAATGAAAGCCAATCCGCAGTGTTTGCAATGGAAGGTGAGTCATCCAATCTTCCACTAATAAAATGTGCTTGAACGCCTTTATATTGTTTTTTAGTCAGCCATTCTTCATCAAAAAATAAATGTTTATCTGTTGATCCGAGTAATTTTCTAGTATGATTATCCATAGAGCGACTCCTTTGGTAGGGTAATGTTTTTGTCGACTAAATTTTACCAAATGTGAGTCTCTTTTTGGATTGAAACAAAGAAAAAAGTGTTGGTAGAAAATCGATTTTGATTTCCATCAACACAAAATATTATAGAACCTTTTCTTTTTAAGAAGGACTATTATCCCACGCTCTTTGCCATTATAATTATATACTTATCAAAGCGCTAAATTACACCAAAATAGTTGTTTTTTTGTGGACAACTGTAGATCGAATGGTTGCTTTTCAGTATCTTCACCATCTTCTTGACCATATTGTGATGTAGTCGAAACAATACGCAATTTACTAGTGGTAAAGTGGTGGAAATTTTTAGAATTGAGTTGCTTTTTTTGTGTCAGTAGAAGAGTAATCCACAGGATCTTGAATAGATTGATCCGCTCCACGACAACAAAATCAATTGTTGGTTTGGCAATATCAGCGGTGGGAGCGATGGCTACACCGCCTCCAAAGTATGGGTGATTCGTTGCTGTACATAAAAAAGCTTTTTCAAAACTGACCTGTTTTCCACTAGTTTCTACTAAAATAGGGAATCCTCTTTGAACAAAGAAAACACGCAAAATCGAAAAAATATAAGAAAGCGATCCTAATTTATACTTATTCAATTGTGTTTTCGCATTCGAATGATTTGTCGCATGTACAATTGCCGCATCCAAACCAATCCCAAAATTATTTACGACAACTCCTTGTCTATCGCTGATTTTTTCTTCATAGCTTAATAGATTGATTTCCTGAGGTTCAGTTGTAGCAAGCACATTTTCTAATGCTTTTACAGCATTCCTTGATAATCCGATACCTCTAGCAAAATCATTACCAGAACCGGCAGGGATATATGCAACAGGAAAATTAACTTTCAGTTGATGAAAAGTATTCAATACTTGGTGCAGTGTTCCATCACCGCCGACAATTACAAGTAGAGGAAAAGGAGCTGCTTGCTCACGGGTTTCTTCAGTCCATTCTTTCAGCGTATCTTCTGCTAACTCCTCAGCGATTTGAGCATCATGGCCTTTCCACTTACTATAATAAACAGAATAGGTCAAATTCTTTTCAGCAAATAGCGGGATGATCTTGTCCGCTACCTTTTTACCAGAGCCGCTTCCAGCGGCTTGGTTGATTAATAAATAATAATGAAACTTCATTTTTGCCTCCTGCGAAACATTTCAGAAGTTGAGCTGGCTATTGACTCAATCATAAAATCAGAGAACTTCTCAATTTTTCGCTTAACGCTCCAATGGTTAGCGACTGAAATATTCATTGTTGAATATCAAAATTTATTTTAAAAAGAGAAAAAACAAATCATATGTTTTTATTCTTGGTTATTATAGCAGAGGAGTGCAGAAATGAAAAAGAACAGATTTCAAAAAAATAAAAAAATCTAGCAAGCGCTCGATCCGTTCGTTTGAAACGAAGAAGAAATCTAAGGTTCGATATGTCCACTTAGTTCTTCAGCTGCTTGCTAGATCTTGTTCAGGTAAGAGGTTATTCAAACTCCCACTTCCTTTTTTCTTTTTTAGATACACAACAATTCTTTTCTTGCAGAACCTGCTTCGTCTGCGCTACTGGGAATCCTTATGCCTCTTACACCTATTTTGTAGCATAATTTCTTTGTTTTGGCAAACGTTTACATTTGCTCTTTAGATACTGTTTCAATTCAAAGAATTCTATGGTTTTAAATCTATAGATTGTCTGTTATAATGATTCTTTGTTTAAGATAACCGCGGTTCATCAACCATCCCGCGTTAAAAAAACTAGGAGAAATGAGGACTTATATTATGCAAAAGACACAAGAACAAAAACGACTAATGGTCGTCGTAGTGAATGGGATCATCATGGCTTTATATTTAGCGTTAACGATTTTAGTTGCACCAGTATCATCTGGACCGATCCAATTTCGAATTTCTGAAAGTTTGAATCATTTAGTGGTTTTTAATCGTAAATTACTCTGGGGTGTACTAGGAGGAGTCATCATTTATAACGCATTCTTTGGCTTTGGAATATTAGATGTTATTTTTGGTGGCGGACAAACATTGATTTCTTTAGGCTTAACAGCTATCTTACAAAATAAAATCAAAAATGTAAAAGTACGGTTAGCGCTAAATACGCTCTTCTTTACGATCAGCATGGGATTGATTGCGTACATGTTAGTACCAACAGGCGGAAAGGCCTTTTGGACGACTTATGGCACATTAGCAGCAAGCGAGTGTATCATCATGGCTGTGTCAGCACCATTGATGTATTATTTAGACCGAGCATTAGATTTTAAAAATCGCGTATAGGAAGTGCGAGTTGAAAATAATTTATATAAAGATAGAGGCTAGAATCAATTTTTGATTGATTCTAGCCTCTAGTTTTGTTGGGCTAATTATTTGTTTATGAAAGCTTATTCTGCGTGTTGTAGATTTTCGATCTCAATTACTTTATAGTTTTTCTTTTCAAGCTGGTTAACAATCGTTTCACATACTTTTTCGTCTGTGTCAGCGGGCAAGGTGATCAGTGTACGACGGATGAATTCATCCTTTTCGATATCGAGTGTAATACAGCTGGCAATACTGCTGTATTTAGAGATGATTTTTGAAATCGTTGCTAAATCGCCTTGTTTACCAGTAGACGCAATCGTTAACACGTAGCTACCTTGTTCGACACTCCATGATTGTGAGAGCATAGTCAACAAAGTACTATGTGTCAAAATTCCATAGAAGTGATTTTCATTGTCAAGTACGGCGATGTAAGGTAGCTCTTTGATCGTGAAAAATACTTTAAAGAAAGATGTGTCTAAATAGATGAATTTTGTGGCATTCTTCAATAGATGTGTAACTGGTAGTGTCATATCCCCGCCGTTAGCTTTATGACGATAGATGTGCATCTTATAAATATTTCCACGGAAAATATTTCCAGAAGCATCTAAGATCGGCACACAACGATAGCCAGAACTTTCTAAAATCTCTAATGCTTCTTCTAAAGTGTTGGTCTCAGTAACAGTTGTTAAATCTTTTTTCTTATATACAAGTGTTTTTAATAGCATAATTTTACCTCCATATATCTCATTTTTACTTCATTTCAAATTAATCATATCATAATTAATTACAAAACAATAGACCGTTTAAATACGAATTGACAGAAAAACTTTTCCGTGATACTGTAAAAGTGTATAATTTTGATTTTCAGTAAGGGGGGACAACGAATGGCAAAGAAAAAAGCAGCATTAGCTTGTTCCGTTTGCGGTTCTAGAAACTACACAAAATCAATCAGTGAAGGAAAAAGCGGCGAACGTTTGGAAATCAATAAATTTTGTAAATATTGTAATCAATACACATTACATAAAGAAACAAAATAGAACACAGGAGGATAAAGGATGAAGTTTCTAAAAAGTGTCAAAGCAGAAATGAAACAAGTAACATGGCCATCTCGTAAGCAATTACGTAAAGATACATTGGTAGTTATCGAAACGTCGATTATTTTTGGTGTGATGTTTTTCGTTATGGATACAGCAATCCAAAGTTTATTTGCTTTCTTATTGAAATAAGGCGCTAGTAAAAATCGTAAAATAGTGCTATAATCAGGTTGAAGGAAAAACTTCGGGCAACTGGGGTTTTTTTATTTTACAATGAAATGAGGAGCCCTTAATGGAATCTTTTGAAAAAAATTGGTATGTATTGCATACATACTCAGGATATGAAAACAAAGTAAAAGCAAACATCGAATCTCGTGCGCAAAGTATGAAAATGGCTGACTTTATTTTCCGTGTAGTTGTTCCAGAAGAAACTGAAACAGAAGTAAAGAACGGTAAAGAAAAAGAAATCGTTCATAAAACATTCCCAGGTTATGTATTAGTAGAAATGATCATGTCGGATGCTTCTTGGTATGTCGTTCGTAATACACCGGGTGTAACTGGATTTGTTGGTTCTCATGGTGCAGGAAGCAAACCAGCGCCACTATTGCCAGAAGAAGTGAACCATATCTTGCGTTCAATCGGTATGAGCTTACGCCAAAATGATTTAGAAATCGAAGTAGGCGAAGTAGTCAAAATCATCGAAGGTGCTTTTGCTGGACTAGAAGGTCAAGTAACAGAAGTAGATGAAGAAAAAGAAAAATTAAAAGTGAATATCGATATGTTTGGTCGTGAAACAAGTACAGAACTTGATTTTGATCAAGTAGACAAAATCGATTAATACGTTGCTATAAGTGGTTTAAAAAAAGCATATCGCTGGAGCAGCAAGAAAGACGGAAAGATTGTTACTCAACTCTTTTCGTCTTTTTTTGTTATTCATTAGTAGGAGGACAGATCATGACAAAATGGCGTAAATTTATAATGACCAGTTTTTTGATTGGATTAGGGATAGTTTTGCTGGCTGGCTGTCAATCTAAAGCAACCAATGAGCCAACCACTGGAACAAAGAAGGCAGAAACGATGCAAACAACAGAAGAAAAAATTGAAAAAACGACTACACCTACGCTGTTTCTCCATGGCTATGGTGGAACCGTCAACTCCTTTAAAGGAATGATCCAGCGATTAGAAGATAGCGCACAAAAAGAGTTGACATTGACGGTTGATGTCAATGGTCAAGTACAGGCTGATGGAGAATTAACAAAGAAAGCGGACAATCCAATCGTCCAAGTATTATTTGCAGATAATAAAAACAATGAATGGAATCAAACTGAATGGATCAAAGCGTGTCTAACATATCTACAATCTACCTATGGCATCGATAAAGTGAATATCGTTGGCCACTCGATGGGAGGAGTCAGCGGGCTGCGTTATCTTGCTACTTATGGTCAAGACCAATCGTTACCACAAGTCCAAAAGTTTGTTGCATTAGGGGCGCCATTTAATGAATTTGAAGAAAACAGTACCCAAAGCTTAAATGATATGCTGAAAAATGGCCCAGCTGTGACAACTAGTCGGTACCAAGATTACCAACAACTGATAGGCAACGTTCCTACAACTATCCAATTCTTGCTAGTTGGTGGACAATTGAGTGAAACGGATGCTAGTGATGGCACTGTTCCATTGAGTAGTGCCTTGGCAGTGTATGCTTTACTCAAGCAAAATGAAAATCCAGTTGAGGAAAAGGTCGTCGAAGGAGAAAATGCTGCACACAGCATGCTTCATGAAAACCAGGAAGTGGATCGACTGGTCCAACAATTTGTTTGGAACCCGAATGAATAGAATCGACTAGCATTCGAAAAAGTACTGCTACTTGCTATTTAACTGGATTCTTTTGTTTAAAAGAGTGTAACTCAAGTGAAACGAGCACAACATTTATTTTTGCTTATTTCTTGCATGTGGGACAAAAGTAAGAAACACTTTTGTCTCATTCTTTAAAAACGGATAAACAGTGGGAACAGAAGCAACTCCTTCTTAAATAAGCTGAAATTCCAAAAAAATTTAAAAGCAATTTTCGTTAACTTCTTCTTATTTCTCGGAGTTGAACACTTCTGTCCTAGCTTCTTTTTTTCTCCAATTTCTCAAACCTAAACGACTTTTGTCTCGACCTCCTTGTGAGTGACACTTTTTTATTTTAAACTCAGATCGAGTATAAATGTTTGCTTACTTTTAGTAAGAGATGTATGATGAGTTTGTACTAAAAAAGAAAGAGGGATTTAGTTATGGCTTATCAGGCAAGTACAGAAGAACATTCAATTGATATCGTAAATATTGCTTCACTTGAAGGAAAAGTAAAAGAGCGCATGGAAGCTGGCGCATTTGGGTATATCCGTGGCGGTTCAGAAGATGAATGGACGATGAAAGAAAATACGACAGCGTTCAATACGAAAAAAATCATGCCTCGAGTGTTGAGAGGAATCGATTCGGCTGATTTAAGTACATCGATTTTTGGTATTGATTTGAAGACGCCGATCATTCAAGCGCCATCTGCTGCGCAAGGCTTAGCACACGAAAAAGGAGAGGCGAATACAGCGAAAGGTGTTGCTGCGGCTGGTTCGATCTTTTCTATCAGTACGTACGCCAATACAACTATTCAAGATGCAGCAGCGGCAGCGCCTGGTGCGCCACAATTTTTCCAATTATATATGAGTAAAGATGACGGCTTTAATGAATTCATCTTGAACAAAGCAGTTGAAGCTGGTGCAAAGGCAATTATCTTAACCGCTGATTCGACATTAGGTGGGTATCGAGAAGAAGATATCATCAATCATTTCCAATTCCCATTACCAATGCCTAACCTTGCAGCATATAGTGAACAGAGTGCAAGTGGAAACGGTGAAGGAAAAGGAATCTCTGAAATCTATGCAGCGGCTAAGCAAGGATTGACACCAGAAGATATCAAAAAAATCAAAGATTTAACGAATCTACCTGTGATCGTAAAGGGTATCCAATCACCAGAAGATGCTGAAGTAGCAATTTCTGCCGGCGCAGATGGCATTTGGGTTTCGAATCATGGAGGACGTCAACTTGATGGTGGACCCGCTTCTTTTGAAGTTCTGCCTAAAGTAGCAGAAGTTGTCAATAAACGTGTACCTGTTATCTTTGATTCAGGCGTACGCCGTGGAGAACATGTCTTCAAAGCTCTAGCGAGTGGGGCGGATTTAGTTGCCATCGGTCGTCCAGTCATCTATGGTTTGAACCTAGGTGGCGCACAAGGTGTTACTTCTGTATTTGATCATTTGAATAAAGAGTTATCGATCACTATGCAATTGGCTGGTACTAGAACAGTGAACGAAATTAAAAACACTAAGTTGCTAGATTAAAAGAAGTCAAGAAAAATAGCGCGTATCGACAAAACCGTCGATACGCGCTATTTTTTTTTTGAGGGAACATCTCTCCTCGATAGAGTACACCACTAACGACAAAACAGGTAAAACTAGTCGTTTTTTTGAAGTTTCCGAAAACCTGACTTTTGGGCGACGGTTATTCGAGAGTCTGTAGCAAACCTGATTTTTAGATTTGTCCCACATTCGTTTTTCGCCTCTAATAAAAGAACATTTCCACGTTTTATTTTAAAATCTCTTTTGTTAGTCGTTTAGCAGTTGGAGTTGCTGCTAGACCACCTTCTGCTGTTTCTTTGAAGATAGAGGGCATTTGTCTTCCTACTTGATACATCGCAGCAACAACTTCGTCAGGCGGAATGACACTTTCGATACCGGCTAACGCCATGTCGGCAGAAATGAAAGCTTGAGAAGAACCAAGCGCATTTCTTTTGACACATGGAACTTCAACGAGCCCTGCGACAGGGTCACAGATCAGCCCCATCATATTTTTTAAAGTAATTGCAACGGCTTGAGCGGCTTGATGCGGCGTACCATTTTTTGCACATACTAATGCAGCAGCTGCCATGGCACTGGCTGAACCAACTTCTGCTTGGCAACCACCTTCTGCACCACTGATCGAAGCATTATTTGCCATGACTAGGCCGAATGCCCCAGCAGTAAAGAGAAATTCTAACTGTTGTTCATGACTTAATTCCAAGCGCTTACGGACGGACATCAATACACCAGGTACGACTCCAGCACTGCCGGCAGTAGGAGTTGCGCAGATCAAGCCCATTTTGGCATTGACCTCGTTCACAGC
This sequence comes from Enterococcus sp. VV15, assembly GCF_005236045.1. NCBI lineage: Bacteria > Bacillati > Bacillota > Bacilli > Lactobacillales > Enterococcaceae > Enterococcus > Enterococcus sp. VV15. The sequence goes on along the minus strand of NZ_QPTY01000020.1, from coordinate 5,506 downwards.
AATCGCGTTACGGACGGCAGTCAGGATCGTTTCACCACTAAGAAAATCAGCTTCCTTTAAATAATCGTCTAGTTTTTTTGCATCGCCACCTGTAATGCCAGTTACAGATGTTACACCTGCTTTTCCTTCAGCAATGGATTGTTCCATCACACTTAGATTTTTTTCCATGATCGCGATAATCTGTTCGCGTGAACGTCCGCTCAGTTCCATTTCGACAGCAATCATTAATTCAGCGACACTGGAATAGTCGTTTGCTTGCTGTACGAGTTCTTCAATAGAGAAAAACATTTTTCTTCCTCCTTTAATCGAAATAATTGACACTATCGATGTTTGGCAATTGATTTAATTTTTTAACAGTATCATCTACTTGTGGGTCATCGACTTCGATGATCATGATCGCATTTTCGCCTTTAGATTCACGAGTAACCGTCATAGTCCCGATATTTGTATTCATTTCAGAAAGGATGTTTGTGACTTTGGCGATCATTCCCGGCACATCTCGATGGACGATGATCAGGGTAGGGGTGCCCATGCTTAATGAGATCTTGAACCCATTCAATTCAGATATCTGAATATTTCCGCCACCGATCGAGATCCCAGTTACGGAAAGTTTGCGAGTCCCTTTTCTTAACAACATTTTTACAGAGTTGGGATGTTCCGCTTTTTCCGCTTTTGGAACGAATAATACTTCCATGCCTGCTTCATAAGCCAATTTCAGTGAATCTGCTAAATGTTCATCATCTGGTTCCATGCCTAATAAGCCACCGACTAAAGCAATATCGGTACCATGTCCTCGATAAGTCTTAGCAAAAGATTCATAAAGATAAATATCGACAGAATCTGGTTGTTCGCCAAAAATACTACGGACGATTTTACCGATTCGAGCAGCACCAGCGGTATGAGAACTACTAGGACCAATCATGACAGGACCGATAATATCGAAAACACTGCGGTATTTTAATTCTTTCATTTCTTCACCTCGTTAAAATTTACAGATATATAGCTGGCACATGTCAGCATTTCTTCTTGGCGCTAGTTTAGCACAAATGGTAAACAAATAGGGAAGGTTCTTCACGTTTTAAGGAGAAAATTATCGATTTCTTCCATAGAATGTAAATTTATAGGAAAAAAATCTTGAAAAAAAGAATATATTTGCTATACTGTATCAGTGTGCATTGTCGTGCGCACTATTTGTCTGATAATCAGATGATTATGAGAGAAAACGTGGGAGGAGAAATATGCATCTCCAATTAACCACATCACGGACTTAAGGAGGTATGTCTCGTGGCAAAGAAAGTAGAAAAAATCGTTAAATTGCAAATTCCTGCAGGTAAAGCAACTCCAGCTCCACCAGTAGGTCCTGCACTAGGTCAAGCGGGTATCAATATCATGGGATTCACAAAAGAATTCAATGCTCGTACAGCTGATCAAGCAGGTTTGATTATTCCGGTTGTTATTTCTGTATACGAAGACCGTTCATTTACATTCGTTACAAAAACACCACCAGCTGCAGTATTGTTGAAAAAAGCAGCGAATATTGAAAAAGGTTCAGGCGAACCAAACAAAAACAAAGTTGCTAAAGTTTCTAGCGATCAAATCAAAGAAATCGCTGAATTAAAAATGGAAGACCTAAACGCAGCGAATGTTGAAGCAGCAATGCGCATGGTTGAAGGAACTGCACGAAGCATGGGGATCACTGTAGAATAATCTCTACACCCTAAGAAAGTAGCTTCTCAGTTGGCTCTGTATTGAAAGATATAGAACACGTGGGAGGTACAACCGTTATAACCACAATCAAGGAGGAACCAAAATGGCTAAAAAGAGCAAAAAAATGCAAGATGCATTAAAAAAAGTTGATTCAAGTAAAGTTTATCCTGTTGCTGAAGCAGTAGCATTAGCAAAAGAAACAAACATTGCAAAATTCGACGCTACAGTTGAAGTTGCATACCGTTTGAACGTAGACCCTAAAAAAGCAGACCAACAAATTCGTGGTGCAGTAGTATTACCTAACGGAACTGGTAAAACACAAACTGTTTTAGTATTTGCTAAAGGCGACAAAGCAAAAGAAGCTGAAGCAGCTGGTGCAGACTTCGTAGGTGACGACGACATGGTCCAAAAAATCCAAAATGGATGGTTTGACTTTGACGTAGTTGTTGCTACACCTGACATGATGGCTACTGTTGGTCGTTTAGGACGTGTTTTAGGACCTAAAGGCTTAATGCCAAACCCTAAAACTGGTACTGTAACTATGGATGTTACAAAAGCAGTGAACGAAGTAAAAGCAGGTAAAGTAACTTACCGTGTGGACAAAGCTGGAAATGTGCATGTTCCAATCGGTAAAGTATCATTTGATAACGAAAAACTTGTTGAAAACTTTACAACAATCCATGATGTATTAGTGAAAGCTAAACCATCAGCAGCTAAAGGTCAATACATGAAAAATATCACTGTTACAACAACATTTGGACCTGGTATCCATGTAGACCAAGCTTCTTTCTAATTTAAATTAGAACGTTGATTGATCCAACTGAAAAAATAATTCTTGACTCAACTAGTTTAGCATGCTAAGCTAGTTGAGGTTAATAATTAACTTGTACCGAAGACAGTAGGTGGCATTCGCCTTAATCTCCTACCGAGGACGTTTATTGAATACTTTCAATAGTCCCTCTATGTCTGCGGTGGCATAGAGTTTTTTATTGTGAATCACTAAGAACGAAGTGAATAGATGATGAACAATACTTGGTGAATAACTAAGTGTAAAGAACTCTTCCATCAAAAATTCAGGAGGTGAAACTCAAAAATGAGTGAAGCAATTATCGCAAAAAAAGCAGCAATCGTTGATGAAGTAAGTGAAAAATTTACAGCAGCAGCATCTGTAGTCGTTGTTGACTACCGTGGTCTAACTGTTGATGAAGTAACTCGTTTACGTAAACAACTTCGTGATGCAAACGTAGAAATGAAAGTTATCAAAAACTCAATTCTTTCTCGTGCTGCAAAAAAAGCTGGATTAGAAGGCTTGGACGAAGTATTCACTGGCCCTACAGCCGTTGCATTTAGTAACGAAGATGTAGTTGCACCAGCGAAAATCATGGACGAATTTGCTAAAGAAGCAAAAGCATTAGAAATCAAAGGCGGTATCATCGAAGGTAAAGTATCTTCATTGGAAGAAATCACAGCATTGGCAAAATTGCCAAATCGCGAAGGACTTCTATCTATGTTGCTATCTGTACTACAAGCGCCAGTCCGCAACGTGGCTTACGCTGTCAAAGCAGTGGCAGAAAAAGAAGATGGAGATGCAGCTTAATTGCCGCATAGCATAAATAAAAATATAAACATCTAAAACGGAGGAAATTATAATGGCATTGAATATTGAAAACATCGTTGCTGAGTTAAAAGAAGCAACTATCCTAGAACTTAACGACCTAGTTAAAGCTATTGAAGAAGAATTTGGCGTATCTGCTGCTGCTCCTGTAGCTGCAGTTGCTGCTGGTGGCGCTGCTGCTGCTGAAGAACAAACAGAATTCACTGTTGAATTAACAGCAACTGGCGACCAAAAAGTTAAAGTTATCAAAGCAGTTCGTGAAGCAACTGGCTTAGGCTTGAAAGAAGCTAAAGCTGTAGTTGACGGAGCACCTGCACCAGTTAAAGAAGGCGTGTCAAAAGACGAAGCTGAAGAATTAAAAGCTAAACTTGAAGAAGTTGGCGCAACTGTAACAGTAAAATAATTTTTTGAAATTAATAGGCATTGGAATCCTTGATATCATAGGATTTCAGTGCTTTTTTATTTTTTTGACCATACTTTTGACCATACTTTTCAAGAGTTAATATACGATGCAAATTTGTTAGCAGATTGATCTTTTTGTTTTTTGGTTACATGAGCATAAACATTCATCGTGGTATGGATGTCCGAATGACCTAATCGTTCCTGAACTTCTTTTATAGATAATCCCGCCTCGAATAATAAGCTGCAATGAGTATGGCGAAATCCATGGACGCTGATATCATTGAAGTTATTCTTTTTACATATTCTTGAAAGCACGTTATTAGGGCGACTCGAATCCAGATAGTTATTATTTTTGGAAGCGAAGACTATTTGATTCTTTTTTTTCACTACTTGACCATGTGCGAGAAGATATTCTTTTTGTTTCTTTTGCCAATTGATTAGAACATTTAAAGTTTCATCATCGAGTGAAATAGTTCGGTTAGAAGCGGCTGTTTTTGGTTCATTAGTAACGATCTGATTGCTGCCGTTTTTAACTGTTGTTTTAGTGATACTTACAGTTTTACTAAAGAAGTCTATATCATCCCAAGTTAGGGCTAGAGCTTCACCTTTTCGCATCCCAGTAAATGCAAGCAACCTAAAAAGTGGATAGGTGATGGGGAAACTATCTTTCTCGCAGAAATTTAAGAAGGTTTTTAGTTCGTCCTTTTCATAGAATTTGATTTTTTCTACTTTCTTTTTTTGTTCTCCTTTTGAAAAGCTAACTTCTTTCATAGGATTGTCAGTGATTAAATTCATCTTTTTTGCATAATCGAATACAGCTGTTGTATAAGATTTTAAAGCTTTATAAGTAGAATATTCTTTCTTCCATTTGTTGACTACTTCTTGGCAATACGCAACTTTATAACTTTGTATTTTCTTGTTGCCGAAGTCCGCAGAAATATTTTTATCGAATAAGAATTTTACTCTTGTATAAGTGCTTTCCCTCACTGTGGGCTTGTATTGTTCTAGCCACATATCTTTTATTTTTGAAAAAGTGTAAGTCTTCTCAGTAACTAGTTTTTTATCTGTAGCTAAAACTTCTAGTCTAGCTAGTGCGATTTTCGCTTCTTTTTGTGTTTTGAATCCTCTTTTAGTTGTATATCTCTTTTTTCCAGTTAATGGATCGATACCAAGATATGTTTTGAAGTACCAGGCTTTTTCACCATTTTTCTTTTGGTATTGTTTAATCATTGCCATAAAATTCAACTCCTATTCTAATTCTATTTCTAAAATACTATTATCAAATGATTCTAGAATTTCATTTATTTCGATGAAATCAGTCCATTCTTGATATCCATTGTATTTTGGAATTCCTAAATGAGATTTAAGCTTTTGATAGGTATTCATTACGATTTTTTTCCATTCTTCTTCACCAGTGCGAATGATTTTATCATTGTCCCATTTTTTTGTTTTTCCAGTTCGTTTACTATTTTTTGATATTTGATAGTCTTTCCATTTTGTTAAAAAGATATGTTTTGAATTAGAATTGTTTTCTAACCATTCTTTGAATTCTTGATATTGCATATTTTTCTCCTTTCGAATGTATGTTCTTATCTGTTGTAAAATAAAAGCCCGAAGGCTTTTATTAGTTTAATAAAATATCTACAGTTTCATCGTTCCAAAATGATGTTTCATATTGAAGTTTCAATTTTGCATTAGAAAGCATGGCTTTTTTTATTTACAAAAAACCACCTAATCAAATGACTAGGTGGTTCGTTTTTTATAAAACCACTTTGCCAATAA